>JAOPYP010000610.1 GCA_025964635.1 Actinomycetes bacterium
CCAGGGAGCGGCGCCCGTCGCGGACCGCTGCCGACCCGGTCACCCTGGGTCCCGGGCTCACGGTGACCAGCGCTCTTGATCCAGAGGGGTGCCTGCGAGCGCTCGATCAGGCCCTGCTGAGCTTCCGGGTTCCCGAGTTCACCCACCTGCCCTCGTTCACCGCCGCCGGCTGGATCTGGACCGCGGAGCCCGCCGAGGCTCCGGCTCCGGGGACCGTGATCATCTGCGCCGACCGGACCGGAGATGACGTGCTGGTGGCGCTCTGGCCAGGTCCCCGCGGGGCGAGGATAGGGCTGTTCCCCGTGCGCGGCGGAGAGGAGCAGGTGGACCGGCTGCACCGCTCGCTACTGGCGGACTGGCGGCTGTGCGACACATCCCTGTCGGTGGCGCCGGGCGGTCTGGATGCCGGGCTGATCGGGCTTGCCCCGCCCGTCCTGGCCGGCGGCTACGCCGACGAGATCCTGTCGGCGGCCGGGTACCGGTGCACCCAGCGGAATACGCAGGTCGTGATGCGGGCCGCCGGGAGCCTGTTCCTGGCCCGGGCCCAGCAGTTCGTCGCGCACCGGAAACCCCGTGCGGCCCGGCGGTTCGTGCGGCGGAACGCCCTGCCCCAGCCGGTGAGCGCGGCCGCCCTCCAGCAGATCATCGACGACCTGGCCCGCTGGGATCCCGGAATGCTGCCCCACGTCCAGTGGATGCCGATGCGCGCCCGGGCCATCATGCTCGAGCGCAGCCAGGATCGCGAGACCTTCTGGGGAGACCTCGACTGGTGACCCGCCTGTGCGCCGGTGCGTGAGCGGGTGCGAGGCCCGGCCTGCCCGGCGTGCCTTGCCATACCGGCAACAAAGCTTGCGCCCGGTATCCGTCCGCGCCAGGGTCGTGGCGGAGGTGGTTCCGGGTGGACGATCAGCACGGCCAGGACAGGCAGGATGACCAGCACGGTCAGCCTGGGCGGTTCGACGAAGCGTTCTGGAACGAGCGGTACCGGTCCGCCGACGCGCTGTGGAGCGGGAATCCTAACCGCTACCTGGTCAGCGAAGCCTCGGACCTGCGTCCCGGCACGGTTCTGGACGTCGGCTGCGGCGAGGGCGCGGACGCCCTCTGGCTGGCCGGGCGCGGCTGGCGGGTCACCGGAGTCGACCTGTCCACGGTCGCGCTCGAGCGGGCCGCCCGGCATGCGGCGGAGGCCGGGCCAGGAATGGCAGCCCGGATCGACTGGGTGCACGCCGACCTGATCGGCTGGGATCCGGGCGTGGCCCGCTACGACCTGGTCTCCAGCCAGTACCTGCACCTGCCGCCCGGGGTCCGGGAGGCGTTGTTCCGCGCCCTCGCGGGCGCGGTGGCGCCGGGTGGCACGCTGCTCATCGCCGGCCATCATCCCTCGGATCTGCAGACGACGATGCCCCGCCCGCCGATGCCCGAGTTGTTCTTCACTGGCGAGGACATCGTGGCCCTGCTCGACGCCGGTGACTGGAAGGTCATCACCGACGAGGCGCCGCAACGCTCTGCGCCCGACCCTGACGGGCGTCCCGTCATGATCAGGGACACCGTGTTCCGGGCCCGGCGCGGCGGCTAGAGTCCAGGCGGGTACGTGACCCAAACGTGAGGGAGATCCCATGCCCACAAGAACTGCGCGGACCGACTGGACAGGAACGCTCGAAGACGGCTCTGGCCAGGTCGAGCTGACGAGCTCCGGAATCGGGACCTACGAAGTGTCCTTTCCCAGGCGGGTGGCTGACGAGGCCGGGGGATACACCAGCCCGGAAGAACTCATCGCGGCGGCCCACTCGGCGTGTTACGCGATGCAGCTGTCGGCACTGATCGGCCAGGCCGGCGGCACGCCGCAGGCGCTCGACGTGCAGGCGGACGTGTCGCTCGGGCCCGACCCGGCGGGCGGATTCCGGCTGACCGGCATCAAGCTCACCGTCCGGGGTGAGGTCGAGGGCCTGGACGCCGCCCAGTTCCTCAAGGCGGCCGAGGACGCGAAGGCCGGCTGCCCGGTCAGCAAGGCGCTCACCGGCGTCGACATCACCCTCGACGCCCGGCTCGAGGGCTGACCGCCGGGGGTCGCTGGTCACCGCGATCCTGGCCGCCCCGAACGCCGGTCTCCCGGTCTGAGCAGGGGGGACGGGCGGTGCTGGCTCATCAGTGGCTGCCCAGGTGCGCGGCCATGGCGTGCTGGACGAGGGTCACCAGGGCCGTCTTGGCTGATTTCCGCGCGCGCGCATCGCACTCGATGACCGGCACGTCCTGGTTGACCGACAGCGCCTCCTGGACATCGCCGATGGTGTGCGGGTACTCGCCGTGGAATCCGTTGACGCCGACGATGAACGGCAGGTCGGCCGCCTCGAAGTAGTCGACCGCGGGGAAGGAATCGGCGAGCCGCCGGCTGTCCACCAGGACCACGGCCCCGATGGCCCCCTCGATCAGGTCATCCCACATGAACCAGAAGCGCTGCTGGCCCGGCGTGCCGAACAGGTACAGGACCAGCCCGGCGTCCAGCGTCGCCCGCCCGAAGTCCATCGCCACCGTGGTGGTCGTCTTCCCCGGCACGGCGGACAGGTCGTCCACGTCGCCGCTGGCCGAGGTCAGCGCCGCCTCGGTGGTCAGCGGCGTGATCTCGGAGACCGATCCCACGAAGGTGGTCTTGCCGACCCCGAAACCACCCGCAATAACGATCTTCACGGACGTCATCGCCGCGTTTCCTGGATCACCCCGGAGGGGCTGTGCGCTTGCGTAATCCACTGGGTGCCCTTCCGCACAGGTGAGGAGAGAGTGGGGCATGAACCCCTTCCGGGACTAGCCGCCGTTCCGGGGGCTCAGTGCGCCGCGCGGCTCAGGCGTGAGGGCGCGGCCCACCCTTTCGACGAGCAACGCCATCTCGTAGGCCACCAGGCCCATGTCGCAGTCGTCGGACGCGAGCACGGCCAGGCTCGATCCGTCGCTGATCGCCATGACGAGCAGCACGCCCCGCCGCATCTCGACGATCGTCTGCGTGACCGGGCCGCCCTCGAATACCCGCGCCGCCCCTTGGGTCAGGCTGGTCAGTCCCGAGGTCACGGCGGCGAGCTGGTCCGCCCGGTCCTTCGGGAACCCGTCCGAGAAGGCGAGCGGCAGGCCGTCGGCCGAGACCACGATGGCGTGGGCCACCGCGGGCACCCGCCCGGCAAAATCGGTGATGAGCCAGTTCAGGTCCTGGACCGGCGAGGTCAGCGGGCTCACGATTCCCCTTTCTGGCTGGCCTGGGGAGGCCAGCTGGATGACCGCGGCCGGCGGGGGCGGGGCACCGTGTTACGGGGCACCGCGTTACGAGGCACGGTCTGCCTCGCCGCCGATGTCCGTCTCGTCCCCGGGTCCGGTCGCGCGCGCTTTCCTGACTCCTTGCTGGAAGCTCGACAGGCGCTGCCTGGTCTGTGAGGCGGACCGCCCAGGCGGGGGTGGCGCCGGTGCCACCGCGCCCGCGCCGCCGGGCACCAGGTTCGCCTTGGGCACCCGCTTGGGCAGTCCTGCCTCGGTGGTGTCCGCGAACACCGGCGCCCGCACCGCCTCCGCCGCCTGCCAGCCGGCGTCCGCGGGCGATGACCAGCCGGCCACCGCATCCGGTTGCCCGGCGGCCCGGCCCACGGGCTGGCCGCCCCGCCGGAACCAGTCGGACTCCACCGATTCGAAGATGGGCAGGCGGTTCTCCGGCCCCGCGCTCTCCGCGGGCGGGAGCACCACGCGACGCGCCGGAGGCTCGGGCCCCGGAGTTCCGGCGGCGGCAGGCCTGCCTATCCCCGCCCCGCTCCCGTTCCCGGACTGGGCCGGGACCGCCGTGCTGATGTCCGGGCGGGTCCCGGTCTCCGAGGCCGCGGCACCGCTCCCGGGCTGGACCGGCGCGCGCCGCAGCGGGCGCGGCGGCGCCGCCGGCCAGGTGGCCGCCGGATGCTCGTCCTCCCCGTTGACGGCCAGCCCCGTCTCCATCCAGGGAGTCGCCGCCGCCGTGCTGGCCTCCCCCGGCGGGCGCAGGTCCGAGAGGGACGCCGTGGCCTGCCGCGTCACCACCTCGTCGGGAAGCCACACCAGAGCGGTCAGGCCGCCCTTGGACGCGGGCCGGAGGCGGACATGGATCCCGTGCCGGGCGGCCAGCCGGGCGACCACGAACAGGCCCATCCGGCGGGACACCGCGACGTCGACGACCGGCGGATTGTCCAGCCGCCAGTTGGCGTGGGCTACCTCCTCCGCGCCCATCCCGACGCCCTGGTCGGTGATGTCCAGCAGGACGCCGCCGCTGTTGAGCGGGTACCCCGACACGTGCACCACGGTGTCCGCGGGGGAGAACGTGGTCGCGTTCTCGGCGAGCTCGGACAGCAGGTGAACGACGTCGTTGACCGCCTGGCCGCGGACTGAGATGCCCGGCTGGATGTCCGGGGCCACCCGCTCGTAGTGCTCGATCTCCGATACCGCGGCGCGCAGGACATTCACCAGCGCCACGGGCTCGCTCCACCGCTTGGACAGCTCGTGGCCCGCCAGGACCAGGAGGTTCTCGGAGTTGCGGCGCATCCGGGTGGCCAGGTGGTCCATCTGGAACAGGTTGGAGAGCCGCTCGGAATCCTGCTCGCCCTGTTCCAGGTCATCGATGAGCCGGATCTGGCGCTCCACCAGCGTCTGGCTCCGGCGGGAGAGGTTCACGAACATCGCGTTGATGTTCCCGCGCAGCGCCGCCTCGTTGGCCGCCAGCCGCACGGCCTCCCGGTGAACCTGGTCGAACGCCCGGGCGACCTCCCCGATTTCGTCGGTGGAGTCCACCTCGATGGGAACCACCTCCAGCGGCGCCTCGCTGCCGCCCCCGCTCATCAGGCGGACGGTCTCCGGGAGCCGTTCCCCCGCCACCTCGAGCGCGCCGGTCCGCAGCTGATGCAGCGGCCGGGTCATGGACCGGCCCAGGGCCAGGGTGAACAGCACTGCCAGCGCCAGCACCAGGATCACCGCGAAGGCCCCGATCAGCGCGGCCGCAATGGCCGCGCCCCGCAGCGAGCCGCTCTGCGCGATGACCGAGTTCATCAGCCCCTGCTCGACCGCGTGCAGGCTGGCCACCAGGTACGCGGAACCGCTGGCCGCGTTGGTGAAGGCGGGATTCTCCGCCGACGAGCCGCCGCCCTGGGCCAGCGTGATGGCCTGCTGCACCTGCGCCTGCGCACGGTCGGCCTGGGCGGAGGACAGATCGCTGTCGTAGAGGTGACGCTGGCTGCTGGTGGCGGTCAGGCTGAACTGGGCCAGGTCAGCCTGCTGCTCGGCCTGCGCGGCGTTGATGGCGGCCAGCTGCCCGGGCTGGAACTGGTTCGCGCCGACCAGGTCCGGGGTCAGGGCCGACGTGAGGAGGGCCTGCTCCTGGGAGACCTGTTCCTTCGAGGCCGAGATGAGCCCGACGACCCGGGCGGTGTCCGCCAGCGCCGCGTCGTTACTGCCGGTCGCAATCTCGCCTTCGAGGGCGAGAAGCTGGCTGATCGTGGCCGCATATTCCTGGATGACCGCAAGCGAGGGAATGCGGGTGCTGGCCGCGACGCCGCGCAGGGCGGGCAGCCCGTCCAGCGAGGTGATCGCTCCCCTGGCTTCCTGCCGGGCCACCGCCGGATAGGACGGCCCGATGGTGGCGGCCCCGCCCCGCACCCGGGCCGCGAGGCGGTCGGTAGCCCGCCGGTCCTTGGCCAGCACTGCCACCTGGGGGGCGGCGGCCGTCGCCGGGGAGCCCCGGCCTCCTGCGGCCGGCCCCATCGTGACGTACCTGATGGTGTCTTCGCGCTCGATCTGGAGGGCCTGGACCAGGTTGGTGATCTCGCCGCCCAGCCGGGAGAACTGCTCGACCCGCTGGTAGGCCAAGGCCCGGCGCGCGGACGACACCACGCTGACGCCCCCGAGGATCACGGCGGCGAGCGTGGGCAGCAGGACCAGCAGCAGCAGGCGCGACCGCACCCGCCAGTTCTTCAGAGCAAAGCGGGAGGCGGCCTGGGGCGCCCCGGCCGCCGTGGGCGTTATCCCCGGGACTACGCCGGCGTCCGCGCCACCCGCCCCGCTGAGGTCGCCACCGGCCGTACCAGCGGCCGCACCACCGGGCGCCCCACCGAACGCACCGCCGTAGCCGGAATAGGTGTCCCTCCCGTCGAGCGCAGCAACTGGTGCCGTGAGCAGCCGCGGGCGGCTGGTCGCGTCATGGGCCGCGCTGTCTGCTCTCCCTCGCCTGGATCGCACAGTTTCTGCACCTCTCAACCCGGAAACGGCAGGTGGCCGCCGAGCGCAGGCACCGGCGCGCAACCAAAATGGCAGCCCCGGTTCCTGGCCAGCCATTCTCAGCGCGGACCCTGGCCCCACAGCCAGGAGCCAACTCTAACGCCCGGCGGGCTATCTCACGCTAATTGTTACCACTGTTGTCAAACCTCGCCAACCGGGCGGGCGGGTCGGCAGTAAAGCGTCACAAATCTGGCCCCGCGTGCCGTCCGGGCGGGTTACCCTAAGCGCAGGCCGGCGATATTACTACCTTTCTTCGGAAAGCACCGGGCGCTGCTATAGCACTTAGCAAATTACCATTTAAATTCCGGTGCTTTATCGGGCTCGCCGGACTATATCGAGGAGGCGCCATGAGGCTTGTTCGGGCCTGGACCCGCGGAGAGCGTGCTCAGCTGGCCCGCCGGTCGGGCGCGGTGCTCGCGTCCGCCTCGCTGGCGCTGCTCGCGGCCGGATGCCATGTGCCGGGAGCCTCGCCGGGCCAGGCGGCCGGGAGCCAGCAGATCACCGTGGCGGTCGTGCCCGGCTTCGCCAACGCGCCGCTGCAGGTGGCCGTCGAGCACGGGCTGTTCGCCCAGCACCACCTGGACGTGACCGTGCAGACGTACCAGACCGTGCAGCAGGCGTATGGCGCCTTGACCAGCGGCCAGGCGGACGTGATCAGCGGCGATTACGCCGGGCTGCTCTACGCGCAGGCTGATGAGGCCCATGCGCAGCTGCGGCTGATCGCGGACGGGTACGACGCCACGCCGGGGGTCATGGAGGTTCTCACCCTGCCCGGCTCCGCGATCAAGGGCCCCCAGGACCTGCAAGGCAAGGCGGTCGCCACGCCGCTGCAGGAACTAGCCCCCTTCTCGGCCACCGCCCCCTACAACGTCGAGACGCTGACCGCCGAGGCGGTGCTGCAGAGCGATAGCGTCAGCCCCTCCAGTGTCCTCTGGACGGCCATGCCCCCGGCCGATCTGGTCACCGCGCTGCGCGATCATCAGGTCAGCGCGATCGTGGCCACCCAGCCGTACATCCTGCAGGCTGAGACCGAACTCGGCGCCGTCGAACTGCTCGACGTGTGCAGCGGCGTGACCGCCAGCCTGCCGCTGTCGGGGTACTTCACGACCGCTGCCTTCGCCCGCGGTCATGCCGCGGGCCTGCGCGGCTTCCGGTCCGCACTCAACGCGGCCAAGGCGAGCACGGCCCAGCTCGGCACCGTCCGGTCGGCGCTCGGGACGTTGCCGGGGATGTCCCCCCGGGAGGCGGCCCTGGTCACGATCGGGCAGTACCCGACGTTCCTGAGCGTCGGCCAGGTGCAGCGGGTGGCCGACCTGATGTATGGCACCGGCATGATCCGCACCACGATTCCCGTGAAAAGCCTGGTGCTCCGCTGAGAAAGCCGCGGTGCTCCGCTGAGCAGGCCAGCGGAGCACCAGGCCGGTCAGGCGCTGAACGCGAAATGCTCGAAGTCGAAGTTGGATAGCGGCTGGCCAACCTTGCCGGCCGTGTACCCGGTTATCTTCTCGCTGTAAGCGTCCAGCACGTCGATGTAGGCGGGCACAATGTAGCCGCCCTCGTTGAAGTCGTAATTCTGCATCTCGCGGATGATTTCCTGGCGCAGCGTCGGGCTGGCGGTCGCGTTGGCCTGGTTGTAAAGGTTCGTGTAGCGCGGATTGCTGGTGTGCGTCTCATTGAACGGGGATGCCCTCAGCATCGACTCCGCGACCTGAGCGAGGTACGGGTAATAGTTGTAGTAATCCTGGCCGAAGGTCCACTTGAGATAGCTGGGGCCGAAGAAGACCCCGGCCGGCACGTTGCTGAGCTTGATCGTGACGCCGGCCGCCTTGGCCTGCGCGGCCAGCACCGTCGCCATCGCGACCGTGCCGGTGGCCACCGCCGAGGTGGTCAGGGTCACCGTGAGGCCTTCCTGGCCGGCCTTCTTCAGCAGGAACTTGGCCTGCTGGATATCGCCCTGGGCGGGCCGGACCAGTGAGTGATCAAAGTCGGGGTCGTACGGGGAGAAGAGATCGTTCGCGACCACCCCGTAGCCGTCCAGGGCCGAGTCGATCAACTGCGGGCGGTCGACCAGCAGCCGCATGGCCTGGCGGACGTTGACGTCGTGGAAGGGCGGCTGATCGACGCGCATCGTGAACGGAACGATCTCACCGGAGTGCGACACGACCGTCTTGATGCCGCCGGTGGTGGCCAGGGAGGCAATCTGCGGCCCGTCGAGCGCGCCCGCTCCCTGGATGACGCCGGTGCTCAGTGCCGCCTGCAGGGTGGTGTTGTCGCTGAAATCGATGATGATCAGCGTGTCCGCGTAGGGAAGCCCGGACTTCCAGTAGTGCGGGTTGCGGGTGAAGACGCTGCGCTGGCCGGGGGTGAAGCTCTGGTAGACGAAGGCTCCGGTCCCGACCGGCTTGGCCGGGGTGAAGCCGTCCGGCGCGATGTAGAGGTTGTACCAGAAGGCGGCCAGCTGCTCGGCGAAGCTGGAGAAGGGCGTGGTCAGCCGGACCAGGACGGTGTGCGGGTCCAGGGCCTTGGTGTGCGCCAGGTCGATCGGGCCGAGGCCGAACTTGCCGGTGAAACCGTTGGAGTAGACCCGCTGGAACGTGAAGAGCACGTCGGAGGCGGTGAAAGCCTTCCCGTCGTGGAAGGTCACGCCGCGGCGGAGATTGATGACCCACTCCGACAGCGACCCGCGGTGCGGGGTGATCGACTCGGCCAGCACGTACTCGACCTGCGCCTGGGCGTTGAGCTGGACCAGGGGCTGATAGAGCGACTGCAGGCGGGACGTGTCGATATAGGTGAGGCTCTTGTGCGGGTCCAGGGTGTCCGAGCTGGAGCCGCCGGTGAGGCCCAGCTTCAGGTCACCGCCACGCTTCAGGCTGTGGGAGGCCTGGTCTAAATGCTGGGCCGGGCCGGAACTGGAACCGCCGCAGGCGGCCAGTAGGCTTCCCCCGCCCGCCAGGACGCCCGCGCCGGCAATCCCGCGCAGGAATTGGCGTCGCCCGAATTCTGTTACCGGCCGCGGCGTGCTGCTGTGATCCGGTCGATCCACGGAAACCTACCTCCACGAAGTTCGGCATAGGAACGCTAAACGTATTAAGAGAACATGATCGGATAGGCGCACGGCGGCCCGGCGGGGCATGCGGGGCTAATCCTCCCGGTAAAGCATCCTATGCGGATTACTGGCCATAATGTCACAGGCCGAGTGGTCGCGCTACCCGGGTGAATACGCTCCGGTAGCGGCGGGTTACCCGGCAACCAGGAGCACCTTTCCGACGTGCTGGCGGCGCTCCAGGAAACGATGCGCCTCAGCGGCGTCACTGATGGGGAAGGTGGCGGCAATGGGCACGTTGATCAGCCCGCGCCGGATCAGGTCCAGCGACGTGGCCAGCTCATCAGGCGGCGCCACGCGGAAGCCAATGATGCGCCACCCGTTCCGGAACAGCGGGATCAAATCGATCGGCACCACCTCACCGGCGTGCGCCCCGCAGATAACGAGCGTGCCTTCCTCGCGCAGCAGGGACAGGTGCGTCCCGAACAGGGGTCCGCCCACGGTGTCGAGGACCGCGTCGAAGCGGCGGCCACCGGTGACCCGCACGAGGTCCGCGGCGACGTCGGTCTCTCCCCGGACGATGACCTCGTCCGCGCCGAGGGACGAGACCTGGCTGGCCTTGCCGGCCGTGCCCGCCGTCGCCACCACCGTCGCCCCGGCGAGCTTCGCGCACTGGACCAGGGCGCCTGCCACGCCGCCCGAGGCCGATGGGATGAGCACCAGGTCACCGGGCCGGACGAGGGCCAGGCGGTTCACCATGTGCCACGCGGTGCTGACGGCGCACTGCCCGGCGGCCATGGCGAGCAGGTCATCACCCGGCTGGAGGGGGACGACCACTTCGGCCGGCACGCAGACCAGTTCGCCGTAGCCTCCCCACCGTGTCGTGCCGAAGATCTCGAAGGCCTCGCAGAGGTCAGGCCGCCACCGGGCGCACCGGGCGCAGCGGCCGCAGCTGTACTGCTGGAAGGCGGTGACGCGATCGCCGGCCCGGATGGGGCCGTCGTGGTCGCCCACGCCGACGACGGTGCCGGTGAACTCCGCCCCGAGCACCATGGGCAGCTCGAACGGCCAGCGGGACGTCCCGGCGCGGGAGTCGAGGTCTGAGTGGTTGACCCCGCAGGCCTGCACCTGGACCAGGACGTCGCCGGGGCCGGTCACGGGATCCGGGATGTCCGCGTACTGCATCGCCTCGGCCGGCCCGTATTCGTAGAACGCCGCCGCCTTCACCGTCCGCGACCTCCCCGTGAAGGCCGGGCGCGGCCTGCGCACGCACGCCCCGGACCGGAAACAATTCCCTGGCACGCAATTACGAAGTACTTTCGGGAACTTGCCATATGGGCACGTCTGTGACAGCTGCGGACTCGAGAAACGGCTGGGGCGGAGATCCCCGTGCTGCACTGTTCCGTCACATTAGTTGCATCCGTCACCGGGCGAACCCGGGAATCACAACTGAAGCCTGACATGGGCGACCCCACGCTCCATTGACCTGACACGGATTTACTAAGAGAATTCGGAGGAAAAGGTGCTGCCTCGGCCGGGCGGCCTGGCTGATCTGGCGGAGCCGCTCGCCACTCGAGGTGGTGTTTCGAGGAGAATATCGCCGCGAAGAGTAAGATTCAGGCTGATTCCGGTAAATGGCGCATGGGGCATCTCATGCTGGCGGAAGGATCGGCAGCGTGACAGAACCCCGCGCGGTTCGGCGCCCGGAGCCCGAACCGGCGACGGAGCCCGGGGGGCCCGGGGGCTCCCCGTCCCCGGCCCGCCCCCGGGCGGCCCGCGACGCTCACCCGGTCCGCCATCTCCTCGGGCGGCGGGCCGCCGCCGGGCTGTTCACCTTATGCGTCGTGTCCGTGCTGGTGTTCGCGGCTACCGAGGTGCTGCCGGGTAACGCCGCCAACGCGGTGCTCGGCCGGACCGCCGCCAGCAGCCCGGCCGCGCTGCACCGGCTCGAGGCGGCGCTGCACCTCAACCGCGGCCTGCTGGACCAGTACTGGCTCTGGTTCTCCGGCCTGTTCACCGGCCACCTCGGCCACTCCCTGGTCAACGGGCAGCCGGTCTGGGGCTACGCGGCGCCGAGGCTTATCAACTCCGCCGTGCTGATGGCCGTCACCGGGGTGATCGGGGCCGCGGCCGGGGTCGCGCTCGGTGCGCTGGCCGCGCTCCGCCGGGACGGCTGGTTCGACCACATCTGCGCGGTCACGGCGCTGGCGGTGACCGCGCTGCCGGAGTTCGTGGTCGCGATCGGCCTGATCATCCTGTTCTCCACGGTGGTCACGCACCTGCTGCCCGCGGTGTCCCTGCTGCCGCCGGGCAGCTACGCCTGGAACGCCCCCCGGCTCCTGATCCTGCCGGTGGCCACCCTGGTCGTCGTGATCGTGCCGTACATCCAGCGGATGACGCGGGCGGCGATGATCGAGGCCCTGGAGTCCGACTACGTGGAGATGGCGCGGCTCAAGGGCGTGCCGATGTGGCGCATCGTGCTCGTGCACGCGCTGCCCAACGCCACCGCGCCGGTCATCCAGGTCATCGGGCTGAACTTCCTGTACCTGGCGGGCGGGGTCGTCCTCGTGGAGTACGTCTTCGCCTTTCCCGGTATCGGCCAGGGACTCGTCGACGCGGTCGAGAACCGCGATATCCCGGTCATCCAGTTCATCGTCGTGCTGCTGGCCGCGTTCTACGTGTTCATGAACATCGTCACCGACGTGATCGCGTTGCTGGTCACGCCGCGGCACAGGATCCCGCGGTAGGACGGAGGACCGGGTACTCATGACCGCTGCCGCGCCAGGCACCGAGCGGATCCGCCGCCACCAGTGGCTGGCCTCCATGGGCTCGGCGGTGCGCACCCCGCGCGGCGCCGCCGGGCTGGGCCTGGCCGGCTTCGTCGTGGCGGTCGCGGTCATCGGCCCGCAGGTGGCCCCGGACTCGCCGGGCGCGCTGCTGACCTTGCCGTTCGCGAAGCCGTCCGGGCGGTTTCTCCTCGGCGCCGACTTCCTCGGCCGTGATGTCCTGTCCCGGGTGCTGGACGGCGGCTGGCTGCTGCTGCTGATGGCGGTCGCCGCAACGGTGCTCGGCATCGCCGCCGGGGCGGCCGCCGGGATCAGCGCCGCCTACCTCCGCGGCCGCCCGGATGGGCTCATCATGCGGACCGTCGACGTGATCCTGGCCTTTCCGCAGCTGGTCTTCGCGCTGCTGCTGCTGAGCATCCTGGGCCCCAGGCTGTGGCTGATCGTCCTGGCCGTCGGACTGACCCACGCGCCCGCCGTCGCCCGGGTGCTGCGGTCGGCCACCCTGGACATCTCCGAGCGGGACTTCGTCAAGGTGGCGGAGCTGCAGGGCATGCGCCCGGCCGCGGTGATGGCCAAGGAGATCCTGCCCAGCCTGAGCACCCCGCTGATGGTGGAAGCGGGACTGCGGCTGACCTACTCGATCATCATCATGGCGGGCCTGGCCTTCCTGGGGTTCGGCCAGCCGCCGCCCGCTCCCAGCTGGGGGACCATGATCAATGAGAATCGGGCCGGCCTGGCCCTGAACCCGTGGGCCGTGATCATGCCGGCCCTCCTGATCGCCCTGCTCACCGTCGGCACCAACCTCCTGACCGACGCCGTCGGCCGGGCGGCGCTCGGCGTGGACCGCAGGCCCGGGGAAGCCGCCCTCGCCGACGCCCTGGACCCTGCGCCGAACCGGGCGGGGAACCGGGCATGAGCGCGGCCAAGGGGAGCATTCCAGGCGCCCCGGAGGCGCAAGGGCAGCAGCGCCGGGGCCCGGCCGACCGGCACGGCTTCCGGCTCGAGGTCCGCGACCTGGAGATCCGGAACCGGCGCGACGGGCCCGCCGTGGTCAGCGGGATCTCGTTCGCGGTACGCCCCGGCGACGTGCTCGGCCTGGTCGGCGAGTCCGGATCGGGGAAGACCACGGTCGCCCTCGCCCTGCTGGGGCACACCCGGCGGGGCCTGTCGGTCAGCGCGGGCGAGATCCGCCTGGACGGGATGGATCTGCTCCGGCTGCGCCCGGCCGCGCTGCGGCAGGTGCGCGGGGCCCGGGTCAGCTACGTGCCGCAGGACCCCTCGGCCGCGCTGAACCCGGCCTTGCGGATCGGATACCAGCTCCGGGAAGCGCTCCGGAGCCACGCCCGCATCACCGGGGACCCGGAAACCCGGGTCCGGGAGGTCCTGGGTGAGGTGCGCCTCGACGCGAGCCCGGGCATGCTGCGCCGCTACCCGCATCAGCTCTCGGGTGGGCAGCAGCAGCGAGTCGCGCTGGCCATGGCCTTCTCGTGCCGCCCCTCGCTGATCGTGCTGGACGAGCCCACCACCGGCCTCGACGTGTCGACCCAGCGCCACATCCTCGACACCGTCCGCCGCCTGTGCCGCCGCTACGGGGTGGCGGCCGTGTACGTGAGCCACGATCTTGCCGTGGTCAGCGAGCTGGCGGCCGAGGTGGCCGTCATGTACGCCGGCCGGGTCGTGGAGGCCGGGCCCGCCGCGCTGCTGTTCGGCCGCCCGCTGCACCCCTATACGCAGGGGCTGCTCGCCTCGGTCCCGGTCCCGGAAGGCGGCCGGCGGCTGACCGGGATACCCGGCCAGCAGCCGCCACCCGGGCACCGCGGGCCCGGCTGCGCGTTCGTCCCTCGCTGCGCGCTCGCGCTGGACGAGTGCCGGGCCCGCGCGCCCGAACCGGTGCCGCTGGCGGGGCGCACCGTGCTCTGCCTGCGCGCGGCCGAGACCGGGACCGCCCGGGCGGAGCCCCGGCCGGCCGCGGCCGTGACAGATCCGCCGGCCGGCGCGGCGGTGCTGTCCGTCCGGGGCGTCTCAGCCAGCTACGGCCCGGTGCGGGTGCTCTCCGGCATCGACCTGGAGGTGCCGCCGCAGGCCTGCGTCGCGCTCGTTGGCGAGTCGGGCTCCGGCAAGACCACGCTGGCCCGCTGCATCGTCGGGCTGCACCGGGACTGGACCGGGGAGATGACGTTCCAGGGCGCCCGGCTCGCGCGCGGCGCCCGGCATCGCCCGGTACCGGTGCTGCAGCAGATCCAGTGCGTCTTCCAGAACCCGTACACCTCCCTCAACCCCCGCAAGACGGTCGGCCAGATCGTGGCCGAACCGCTGCGCCGGTTCCTGCACGTGCCCCGGGGCGAGCAGAGCGAGCGGGCGGTCAGCGTGCTCGGGGATGTGGCCCTCGGCCCCCGCTACCTGTCCCGCTATCCCGATCAGCTTTCCGGCGGCGAGCGCCAGCGGGTCGCGATCGCCCGGGCCCTCGTCGCCGAGCCAAGCCTGCTGGTCTGCGACGAGGTCACCTCGGCGCTGGACGTCTCGGTGCAGGCCGTGGTCGTCGAGCTGCTGCGCGCCGCCGCGGCCCGCAGGCACCTCGCCATGCTCTTCATCACGCACAACCTCGCCCTGGTGCGCAGCGTCGCCCAGTTCGCGGTGGTGCTGCGGCAGGGCGAGATCGTGGAGGCCGGCCCGGCCGAGCAGGTGCTGGCCGATCCCGGCAGCGACTACACCGCGCAGCTCATGGCGGACGTGCCCAGGCTCAGATCATGAAGCCGCCCGGGGCTGAAGCCGGCACCGCCTGTAGGTTCCCCCAGGGCGCATCACCAGGGCCGGGGCTGGCCGTCCCGGTAGAAACCGCCGGTGGGGCCCTCATCCGGGAGCAGCACGGCCCACATCACGCTGGCCGCGCCCTCAGCCACGGGCCGGCCGCCCTGGCCCAGGTCCGTGTCGGTCCAGCCGGGGCAGACCGCGTTCACGAGGATGCGGCCGGCCCGCAGCTCGCCCGCCAGCAGCCTGGTCAGGGCGTTGAGGGCGGCCTTGGACACGCTGTACGCGGGGGTGCCCCCGGTCATCCCGGAGATCGAGCCCCCCTCGCTGCTGACGTTGACAATGCGGGCATGGGCGCTGCGGCGCAGCAGCGGCAGGAAGGCCTGGGTGGTCCGCCAGGCACCGAGGAGATTGGTGTCCAGGGCCTCGCGCACCACGGCCAGGTCGGCATTCTGCGCCTGCTGCCACGTGTCGTAGTGAATGGCGGCGTTGTTGACCAGGACGTCGGCGCGGCCACAATGCTCCGCGGTCCAGCCGGCTGCGGCCTGGAGGGTGGCCGGGTCGGTGACGTCCAGCCGCCGGGCGATGACGCTTCCGCCCGCCGGGTCGATCTGGCGGGCGGTCCGCTCGCCAGCCTCCAGGTCACGTGAGCCGGCCACGACCAGGAATCCCCGTCCGGCGAGCTGCCGGGCGACCTCACGGCCGATACCGCGGTTGGCGCCGGTGACCACGGCGACCGGCCGGGCACCGGCGCCCTGGCCGGCCGGTGTGAGCGCGGCTGCCCTCACGGGACTGCCTTCACGGGCGGCCATCACGGGCTGGCCGGGAACAGGGACGGCGGGCGGAACGCGGCGAAGGGGTTGGTGACGACCAGGACCCGGGCCACGAACCGGTACAGCGTGGCGGGCCGGCCCCCCAGAGCCGTCGGCCGGGCGGCCGCGGTCGTCGGCTCGATGACGCCGCGGCGGGTGAGGACCCGCTGCAAATTGGTCGCCGAGACCGGATGGCCGACCGAGGCGGCGTAGATGTCGCGCAGCTGGGCGATCGTGAAGGTCCCGGGGGCCAGGGCGAAGCCGATGTTGGTGTAGGACAGCTTGGCCCGCAGCCGGTCCCGGCCCGATTCGGCGATGGACCCATGGTCGAACGCGGTCAGCGGCAGATCCCCGACCGGGTGCCACGCGGTGTCCGGGGGCACACGCGGGTCGGCACCGGCGGAGACCAGGGCCAGGTAGGCGGTGGCCAGGACGCGGCCCCGGGGATCCCGCTGCGGGTCGCTGCGGGTCTCCAGCTGCTCCAGGTAGGCGATGTCGGTGAGGTCGACTTTGGTGGCCAGGTGCCTGCTCACCGACGCCCCGAGGCGCTCATCGTCGCCCAGCGGTCCGCCGGGCAGCGCCCACCGGCCCTCGAACGGGGGTGCGCCCCGCTGCCAGAGCAGGACGTGAAGACCGTTGTGGCGTACCTGGAGGACTACCGCCAGGGCCTCATGGGAGAAGCGCTCCCCAGGCCACGGCGGCGAGGGCGGAGTGCGCGGCCCGGGGGTCATGCCCGTCCGGCCCGGACTGGCCTCCCGGGGCGGGCTGGTGTCCCGGGCGGGGCCGGCCGGCCGGATAGGCCTGGCCTGCCGGGGATGGCGGCCGTCTCCGGGCCCGGGCGCCTGTGGCTCATCGTCTGGCACGTTCGCATGGTACTGAGCTACTCAGTTTTAGACTCTGAGGCGAAAAAGTTTTACACTCACAGTCTAAAACCTCCGCGGGAGATTGGGGCAGATCATGACCGCTACTCAGGCCGGTGGCACCCGGGCAGGCGGAGAGCGGGGCAGCCAGCGTTCAGCCGGCCGCAACGGGGCCGGACGCAACGGGGCCGGACGCAACGGGGCCGGCGGAGACGGGGCCGGCGGGGACGGAGCCGGCGGGGACTGGGCGGCGGAGATCCGCCGGCTGGCGGCGGAGCGCGACGCCGTGATCCTCGCGCACAACTACCAGATCCCCGAGGTCCAGGACGTGGCCGACCACGTCGGCGACTCGCTCGCGCTGTCGCGGCTGGCCGCTGCGAGCACGGCGAGCGTGATCGTGTTCGCCGGCGTCTACTTCATGGCGGAGACGGCCAAGATCCTGGCCCCGGACCGGACCGTGCTCATCCCGGAATCCCGGGCCGGCTGCTCGCTCGCCGACACCATCACCGCGCAGCAGGTCCGGGACTGGAAGGCGGAGCATCCGGGGGCCGCGGTCGTCGCCTACGTGAACACCAGCGCCGAGGTCAAGGCCGAGTCTGACTGGTGCTGCACCTCAGCCAACGCGGCGCAGATCGTGGCGTCCATCCCGGAGCACCGGGACGTGCTGTTCCTGCCCGACCAGTTCCTCGGCGCCTACGTCCAGCGCGTCACCGGCCGCGCCAACCTGCACATCTGGCTTGGCGAGTGCCACGTGCACGCCGGGATCAGCCCGTCCGACCTGCGCCGCAAGGCGAGCGCCGATCCGGCGGCCGAGCTGTTCATCCATCCGGAGTGCGGGTGCTCGACGGCCGCGCTGTGGCAGGCGGGGGAGGGCGACCTGCCCGCCGACCGCACCCGGGTGCTGTCGACCGGGGGCATGCTCGACGCGGCCCGCACCACCACGGCGCGCACCGTGCTGGTGGCCACCGAGACCGGCATGCTGCACCAGCTGCGCCGGGCCAATCCGGCTGTGCGCTGGGAGCCGGTCAACCCGGACGCCGTGTGCCGGTACATGAAGATGACCACGCCCGCTGCCCTGCTGCGCTGCCTGCGCGAGGGGGTTGAGGAAGTGAACGTCGCCCCCGATGTGGCCCGCCGGGCCCGCCGGGCCGTGCAGGCCATGATCACGGCCGGAGGAACGCCGGCCGGAGCGCCGCCGGCCGGCGCGCGAGCC
>JAOPYP010000621.1 GCA_025964635.1 Actinomycetes bacterium
ATCTCGACGCCCGGGGCCGCGCCGAACACGGCGTGATCCGCAGCGGGCACACCCGCGCCCGGGGCCGGGGCCGGGGCCGGGAGCAGGGGTGGCGCCGGGGGCGGGGCCACGAGCGGCGCGGCGACGACCTGCGTCCCCGCGCGCCCGCGCCCGGCGAGCTGCCCGTCCTCGGCCAGCCGCCGGTAGGCCTCCGTGACGACTCCGCGGGACACGCCGAGGTCGCCCGCCAGTACGCGCGTCGCGGGGAGCCTGCTGCCGACGGGAAGGCGGCCATCGGAGATGGCGCGGCGAAGATGCTGCGCCAGCCAGTCCGACAGGCCGCCGTCCGGCGCCTCCGCCCGGTCGAGCTGGAGGAAATCAGCTCCAGTTATGGACCAGTCAGCTGGACTGTCAATGGACCTTCCCACCAGTCCATTATCGCGGCAAGGTGGCTGCGTGACTACCAGTTCCCGGTCCGGCCCTCCCCCGTCCGGCCCTCCCCCGTCTCGCACTCTCCGGTCCGGCCCTCTCCGGTCGGGCCGCGCCGGGCTGGGCAGCGTCGCGGCGGGCGCCGTGGCCATGGCGCTGGTCGGCAGCAGCGTCGGGATCTCCCGCGCCCTGGTCGCGGCGCCGCTGCTGACCGCCCAGGCGCTCCGGTACACCGTGGCCACGGCCGTCCTGCTGATCCTGGCCCGGGGCCGCGGCGTCCGGATCGTGCGACCGCGGGGCCGGGAATGGCTCTGGCTGGCCAGCATCTCGGCTACGGGCCTCGTGCTGTTCAACATCGCGATCGTGCGGGGCGTCGCGCATACCGGGCCGGCCATGATCGCGGTCGCCGTAGCCTGCGTGCCGGTCCTGCTGAGCGTGCTCGGGCCGCTGCTCCAGCGCCAGGCGCCCAGGCGGCAGGCCGTGGTCGCGGCGATGATCGTGACCGTGGGCGCTGTCCTGGTGGAGGGCGCCGGCCGGGTGGGCCCGGCGGGTCTCGCCTGGGCTGGGGCAGCGCTGGCCTGCGAGGCGTCGTTCACGCTGCTGGCCGTCCCGGTGCTCGGGCGGCACGGCGCGTGGGGCGTCTCGGTGCACTCGGTCTGGATCGGCGCGGTCATGCTGATCGTGCTCGGCGGGGTGACCGAGGGCCCGGCGGCGGTGGCCCGCCTGACGGCCGGTGACCTGGCGGCGCTGGCTTACCTGGCGGTGCTGGTCACCGTGGTCGCGTTCGTGCTGTGGTACTCGACGGTTGCGGCGCTCGGCGCCGCCCGCGCGGGCGTGCTCACCGGCATCGCGCCGGTCTCGGCCGCGCTGACCGGCATGGCCACGGGCAGCCGCGCGCCGAGCCTGCCGATGTGGGCGGGCATCGTGGTCGTGATGGCCGGCCTGGCCGCCGGGCTCTGGTCCCGCGCCCGGCCGGCCCCGCCCCGCCCGGCGGCCAGGCCGGCCGCGCAGCTGGCCTTGGAGAGCAGGGCCGCGCAGCCGGCTACCGAGAACCGGGCCGCCCAGCTGGCCCCCGAGGGGGAGGCCGCCTGATGGAGTTCCGGCATGCCGCCGAGATCTGGGCAGACTTTCCCGAGCTGGCCGCCGGTGCCGCGTTCGCCGCCGGCATCGACGCCCGCGCCCGCGTCACTGACCGCGTCTCGCACTGGTACGCCGTGGCGGACGCGAGGCTGGCGGGCATCTCCGCGGCCGAGCTGCCGGAGATACGCGCGTGGCGCCGCGCGTTCACCCGGATGGGGCTCAAGCCGACGCAGTACCGGTGCGCGCCCGAGTCGCTGCTGCGCCGCTACGCCAAGGAGCACGAGCTCCCCGCGATCCATCCGCTGGTCGATCTGTGCAACGCCATCTCGCTCGCCTACGCGGTCCCGATCGCCGTGCTCGATGCCGCCCGTATCACCGGCCCGCTGCAGGTCAGGTACGCCGACGGCACTGAAAGGTACCTCGCCTTCTCCGGCGAGACCGAACATCCGCACCGGGGCGAAGTGGTCTTCGCCGACGCCGCCGGGAACGCGCACGCACGACGCTGGACGAACCGGCAGAGCGCCCAGTCGGCCGTTCAGCCAGACACGACGACAGTGCTGATCGTCGCGGAGGCCATGCACGAGGCCGGCGGCGACGATATCCGGAGCCTCATCGCCACGGTCGAGGCGGAGCTGACCATGAGCTGGCCGGTCACCACTGAGACCGCGATCCTCAGCGCGGCGGCCCCGCGCTTCGATCCGGGGAGGACGATGCCACCGGCGCGGTCTCCTGGCCGGCCTGCCTGATCAGATCAGCCCGAGGTCCAGGGCCGGCCCTCACCGGGCCCCGATCGCGGGAGGGTGCCAGTTCGGATCGCGCCCCAGGTAGCGGAGCAGTTCGGCCACGTCGTCACCGGGCCCGGGAGCGAGCGCCGGCGCGTACGCGCCGTACTGGCGCAGGGGTTCCACGATCTGGCGTGCGGCCGGCAGCAGCCCGGCGGCCAGCCGGGAGGTGAGTCCGGACGGCAAGCCGAGCGCGATCATGACGTCCCAGGCGTGGACGGCCGCGTCCAGCGCACAGGCTGCGGCGGCGGTCGCCGCCGGCAGGGCTCCCTGCGGCAGTGGGGTAGGCAGCGGGCCGGCATCGCCGGCCACCGTCCCCCACGCTGTCCCGGCGGTGGCGACGGCGGGGGCGACGAGCTGATCCAGGCGGCCGTCGAACGTCCCGGAGGGATCAAACGGGTTGTAGTCCGGTCCGTTCCCGGTTCCGAGCGCCGCGGCCCAGGCCAGCTGGTCACCGGCCGCATGCTGCAGCACCTGGGTCACGGTCCACTCCGTGCACGGGGTCGGCGCATCACGCCAGTCCCCCGCGACGGCAGCGCCGGCCGCGCTCAGCAGCCCGAGGGCGTCGGTCATGATTGTCCACATAGCGGTCACATCTCCTGATCGTGCGGGTCGCGGGCAGCACACTCGTTCCCGTCACCCGGCAGGCGGGTAGTGCAGCACTATGCCATCCTGCGACACGCTGCGCTCGTGTCCAGTGCCGGCCGTTCTGCCCGCCCCGCCTGGCCCATCTCCCCAGCCGATTTACATCGAACTTTGATATAAATATGATCGTGGCATCGTCACCCGCGGAGCGGATAACAGGACAGTCCGGGCCGGGCCGGTCGTTCCCCCTCGACCCGGTGCCGATCTGCGTGCCCGGCGAGGTGCTCGATGATCTGCGCCGCCGGCTGGCGGCCACCAAGTGGCCGCTGGATGCCGGCAATGACGACGGCTACTACGGGGTGCGCCGCCCGTACCTGCAGGAGCTCGTCGCGTACTGGGCGGATGGCTTCGAGTGGCGCACGGCCGAGCGGGCCATCAACGCCTTCGAGCACTACCGGGCCGACGTGGGCGGGGTGCCGGTCCACTTCATGCGCAAGCCCGGCGCCGGGCCGGATCCGGTACCGCTGATCCTCAGCCACGGCTGGCCGTGGACGTTCTGGCACTGGTCCCGGGTCATCGGCCCGCTCGCCGATCCGGCCGCCTCCGGAGGCGACCCGGCCGACGCGTTCGAGGTGATCGTGCCGTCGCTACCGGGCTTCGGATTCTCGACGCCGCTGGCCCACCGGCCCGACATGAACTTCTGGAAGATCGCCGATGTCTGGCATGAGCTGATGACCGGGGTCCTCGGGTACGAGAAGTACGCCGCCGCGGGCTGTGACGTCGGCGCGCTGGTCACCGGCCAGCTCGGGCACAAGTACGCCAGCGAGCTCTACGGGATCCACATCGGGTCCGCGCTGAAGCTCACCCTGTTCAACGGCGACCGGGCCTGGGACCTGAGCGGCGGCCGGCCTATCCCCGAGAACCTCCCGCCGGCCATCCGCCAGCAGGTCGTGGCCCGGGAAAGGCGCTTCGCCGTCCACCTGGCCGCGCACGTCCTCGACTCGGGCACGCTGGGCTACGGGCTGGCCGACTCCCCGGCCGGCATGCTGGCGTGGATCCTGGAACGGTGGGCGAACTGGTCCGACAGCGGCGGCGACGTCGAGCGCGTGTTCACCCGGGATGACCTGCTCACTCACGCGACGATCTACTGGGCGGGCCACGCGATCGACACCTCAATCCGCACCTACGCGAACAACAACCGTTACCCGTGGACGCCGTCGCACGACCGGTGGCCGGTGGTCGAGGCCCCCACGGGCATCACGTTCGTCGGCTACGAGAACCCGCCCGGCGTGATGACCAGCGAGCAGCGGGTGCGGAACTTCCTCGATAGCGACCGGGCGCCCTGGTACAACCACGTCAACATCACGGCCCACGACCACGGCGGGCATTTCATCCCGTGGGAGATCCCCGGCGAGTGGGTCGATGACCTGCGGCGCACCTTCCGCGGGCGGCGCTGAGCCCCGTTTCCTGCTGCACGCCGGGCCGATGAGTGCGGACCGATGAGTCCGGGCCTCCCCCGCGGTCTACCCTTCGACCCTGGACGACGGAAGGTGGACCGATGGGTGGCCTGAGCGACCTCCTGGACAAGCACGTCCGCAACGGCGCGGTGCCGGGAGCGGTAGGCCTGGTGGTCCGGCGTGGCCGGGCCGAGGCGGCGGCCGTCGGGTCGGCCAGCGTGGGGGGCGCCCCGATGGCCAGGGATTCGATTTTCCGCATTGCGTCGATCACCAAGCCCATTACCGCCGCCGCGCTCATGATGCTGGTCGAGGACGGCAGTGTCGCGCTCGACAACCCGGTCGACGAGTGGCTGCCGGAACTGGCCAAGCCGTCGGTCGTCCGCACGCCCGCCAGCGAGGTCGATGACGTGGTCCCGGCCACCCGGCCGATCACCGTATTCGACCTGCTCACCTCTCGTGCGGGCTACGGATTCGCGTCCGACTTCACGCTGCCGGGCGTGCAGCGGCTGTTCTCGGTGCAAAGAGACGGCCGGGAAGTGCAGAGCTTCCCAGCCCCGGACGTGTGGATGGCTGAGCTTTCCCGGATTCCGCTTCTTTACCAGCCCGGCGAGGCGTGGCTGTACGACACCTGCTCCGTCCTGCAGGGCGTGCTGGTCTCCCGGGTGAGCGGCCAGCCGCTGCCCGAGTTCATGGCGGAGCGGGTGTTCGAACCGCTGGGCATGACCGACTCCGGGTTCGAGGTCCCGGCCGGCCAGCGCGACCGGTTTACCAGCTACTACCGGACCGGGCCTGACGGCGCCCTGGAGCTGGCCGACGCGCCGGACGGGCAGTGGAGCACCCGGCCAGCCCTCCCGCTCGGTTCCGGCGGGCTGGCCTCGACCGCCGATGACTGGCTGGCGTTCGGCCAGATGCTGCTGGCCGGCGGCACCACCCCGCGCGGCCGTCTGCTGTCCGCCGACTCAGTCCGGCTGATGACCACCGACCACACCACACCCGCCCAGCGCGAGATCGGCGCCTTGTTCCTGGAGGGCCAGGGCTGGGGGTTCGGTGCGTCGGTCGACATCGCGCCCATCGACCCGTGGAACATCCCCGGGCGCTACGGGTGGGTCGGCGGCACCGGCACCTCGGCGCACATCACCCCGTCCACCGGCACCGTCGCCATCCTGTTCACCCAGGTGGCCGCGGACAGCCCTATCCCGCCCCAGTGGATGCGGGACTTCTGGCGCTACGCAGCCAGCTGATCAGCGTGCCGTCGACAGCCCGCGAGGCTGAGCCTTTGCGTGTGGTCACTCGTGCCGAGCCCGGCTGATGAACTGATCCCGGTCCACCAGTACCCGTTCCAGGGTGCCCGCGCCGATGACCGTGTCCTCGTCATCTGGCGATCCGGCGGGCGGCGTCTGCCTGGCGATGAACCTGAACCCGAGCCGCC
>JAOPYP010000634.1 GCA_025964635.1 Actinomycetes bacterium
CCCTCGCCGGCTATCACCTGTTCTACGCGATCCGCGCCGATCTGCTGCGGCGGATGGGCCGGCCCGCCGAGGCGGCCGCCGCCTACGACGCCGCCCTCACCTGCACCGCCAACGCGGCCGAGCGGGACTTTCTCCGCCGCCAGCGCGACCAGCTCGATTGATGATCAGCCGTTTGGTGTCGCTCCCGGGGCACACGAGCAGCAGGCCCACCGCGAGCGCGACCAGCAGGGCGCGGGCGCCGGCGTCCGAGGACCACGGCAACGGCAGCAACCAGTACGCGCTCTCGACTTCCGGCTGCCGCGTGCTCCTTGTCACGCCGTCCGGTGCCGCGGTCGTCACGGCACCTCCCGCCAGGCCCTCAGGTCCAGCCTGATCAGGCCGGAATCACCGTGAGATCCACGGACCCGTTGATCACGTTCGGCCGGCGGGGGTGGTGTGGCGGGCCGGGTCAGAGTTTCTGGTACATGACGTGGAGGCCGACCAGTCCGTGCTCGGGATGGTCGAAGGCCTCGGGGACGGTGCCGATGATCCTGAATCCAAGCGATTGCCACAGGTGGACGGCGGGGTGATTGGCCTCGACGACGGCGTTGAACTGGGCGCCATGGAATCGTTCGGATCGTGCCCAGCTGAGGAAGTGCTCGCCGAGGGCGCGGCCTATCCCCTGGCCCCGGCAGGCCGGGTCGACGATGAACGATGCGGTGGCGATGTGGGCCCCGCGGCCGGGGCGGTTAGGTCCCATTTTCGCGGACCCGGTGATGGTGTCATCGCCGGTGACGGCGACGACGGTCTGCCCGGGCGGTTCTTCCATCCACCAGGGGCGGCCCTCGTCCAGGGTCTGCCTTTCGGGAAAGGGGTAGGTCTTACCCTCGCCCATGATCGTCGCGTAGAAGGGGTAGATGCGCGGCCAGTCCTGGTCTGTGGCTTTCCTGATCGTCACCCGCCCGAATCTAACAGCGGGCGTCCTACCCGGACGTGAGGACCTGCTGGGGTACCTGGGGACCGGCCGCGTTGGGGTTGCCGGGCAGGACCTTGGTGCAGCCCGGGCAGGAGGCCCCGCCGAGGTAGTAGGCGGGGATGGTCGGCGAGTCGCTGCGCGGGTTGGTGGGTAGCAGCATCGCCGGGCGCGGGGCCTGGTTGAAGTTGAAGTCCTGGACCAGGTTGCCGAGGACCGGCGCGACCTCCCGGACGTTAGGCCGGGGATCCGGCCGGCCGTCGGTCGCGGGATTGAGCCGGGAGCCACCCAGGAAGTCGTCCTCGATGAACTTCAGGTAGGCGTCGCTGCTGAGCGTCTGGTGGTCGATGTAGCCCCGCCGGGCGTAGGGGGAGATGACCAGCCCCGGCACCCGCAGGCCGTAGCCGTTCTGGTCCACGGACGGGGGCACGACGTGGTCGTAGAAGCCGCCCCAGTCATCCCAGGACAGGAAGATCGCAGTCGACTTCCAGTCCGGGCTGCGCATCGCGGCGTTGATGACCGCCGTGACATAGGCCTGCCCCCGGTGGACGCTGGCGGGCGGGTGGTCGCTGTTCGGCCCCGAGGGCACGATCCAGCTGACCGCGGGCAGGGTCCCGGTCTTGGCCGCGTGCAGGTAGCTGTGCAGCGACTGGATGTTGTGCAGCTGGTGGTCGTGCTGCACGTCCCCGAACAGCGGCAGCGGGTTCCAGATCCCGGGGGTCTGCACGTTCTGCTTGACCGCCGCGCACGTCAGGGCGGAGTCGTTGTCGCAGTCGGGCTGCACGCCCGCCTGCACGTAGTAGCGCCAGCTGATGTGGTGGGCGTACAGCAGCCAGGTGATGTCCGTCCAGGCCAGGTTGAGTGAGGTTTTGCCCTTGGCCAGCTCGCTGTCCACGGCCTTCTGGAACTTGTCGACGCCGTAGGGCCCGACAATGTCGTTGACGCAGCTCATCGGGGAGCGGTTCTTGCATTTGGCCGACCACGCGGACACCGTGTACAGGTGGTCCGGCAGCGACCATGACTTGACCGGCTCGAACATGTGGTCCTGGAGCACGAAGTTGTTGGCGTACTTCCAGTAGTTGGGGATCTCCGCGGCCGTGTGGTAGCCCATCACATCCGGGGTCCGGCCGCCGGCGCACGCGGGGTCGTTGGGGATCAGGCACGACGCGCGGGCCGAGTCCCGCTGCCTGATGAACCCGTTCATCTGGCCGCCGTTCACGTCGGCCACCGCGTTACTCTCGCCGTGCGGCCCGCCGCCGTTGCGGTCGGCCCGGTCGTGGTAGGGCCGGGTGCAGCCGCCGCCCGGGCTGGACACGCACACCGCTGGCTTCCCGTTCTTCATGGGGATGCCGTCCGCGCCGGGGTAGGTGCCGAAGTAACTGTCGAACGAGCGGTTCTCCTGCATGATCATGATCACATGCTTGATCTTGTGGATGCCCGCGGGAACCACGTACCGGCCGTTCGGGCCGCCCGTGACCTCCTTGACCGACGTCGTCCTCTCCTTGTCCCGGTGCGCGGACTGGGCCGGCTGGCCCGACGAGGTGCACGCCGCTAGCAGACCGGCCACGAGCAGGCCGGCGCCGACGGCATACCAACACCTGACGCGGACGCGCCTCGTTCCCATCCCGAGCCTCTCCTGAGTGCCGGAATCCAGGCGTCCGGCACGGAGCGCCCATTCGGCAGATACCTGCCCCCCGGTCGGCAAAAGTACCCGAAACGGGAAGCAACCGTGTGGTCAGCCCGCCCGAAAAGGGGCGAAACGCCCGCCGCGGGAGGCGGCGCGGGGCGTTGCTGAGCAGGGCAGGACGGTTTTCGTTGCGGAGAATTTTTACCCTCGGGAGGCGGGGGCGGGCGCGAGTGCGCGGGCCGTCAGCCTGCGCACGGCTGGCGTGAGTACACGGGCCGTAGCCCGCGCACGGAAAGCACCTCAGCGGCGGTCGAGCGCGCGGTCCAGGTTGACCGCCGCACTGATCAGGGCCAGGTGGGTGAAGGCCTGCGGGAAGTTGCCGAGCGCCTCGCCGGACGCGCCGATCTGCTCGGCGTACAGCCCGAGGTGGTTGGAGTAGGTGAGCATCTTCTCGAAGATCGTCCGGGCTTCCCTGACCCGCCCGGCCCGGGTGAGCGCCTCGACGTACCAGAACGAGCAGAGGTTGAACGTGCCCTCGCCGCCGTCCAGGCCGTCGTGCCCGGTGATCGCGTAGCGGTAGACCAGGCTGTCCGAGGTGAGTTCCGTGCCGATCCGGTCCAGCGTGGACAGGAACCGCGGGTCGGTCGGCCCGGCGAACTTCACCAGCGGCATGACCAGCACCGACGCGTCCAGCAGCCGGCTGCCCGGGTGCATGACGTACGCCTGAAGTTCGCGGTCCCAGCACGAGTCCTGCACGAAGCGGTGCGCGGCCGCGGCCAGCTTGCGCCAGCGCTCGACCGGCGCGGGCAGGCCCCGGTCCCGGGCCAGGCGGCCCGCCCGGTCGAAGGCGACCCACGTCATCAGCGCGGAGTAGGTGAAGCGCTGCCGGGGGCCGCGGATCTCCCAGACCCCTTCGTCCGGCTCCTGCCAGTGCTTGGCCAGCCAGTTGAGCCGCTTGGACAGCCCGATCCACAGGTCGTAGGAGATCGGCACCTCGCGGTTGTAGAGGTACACCGAGTCCATCAGCTCGCCGTACACGTCGATCTGCCGCTGGTGCACGGCGTTGTTGCCGATCCGGACGGGGCGGGAACCGCGGTAGCCCTCCAGGTGGTCCAGGGTGGTTTCCGGGATCTCCTCGCCGCCGTCCACCGCGTACATGATCATGACGTCGCGTTCGGGGGTGGCGGACTCGCAGCGCGCCTGCACCCATTCCATGAACGACGCCGCTTCCTCGAGGAAGCCCAGGGTCATCAGCGCGTACACGGTGAACGCGGCGTCGCGCAGCCAGCTGTAGCGGTAGTCCCAGTTCCGGCCGCCGCCCAGTTCCTCCGGCAGCGACGTGGTGGGCGCGGCGACCAGCGCGCCGGTCGGGTGGTAGACAAGCAGCTTGAGGGCCAGCGCGGAGCGCTGCACGGTCTCCCGCCAGCGGCCGCGGTAGCGGGACTGGCTGACCCAGTTCTGCCAGAAGTCCGAGGTCAGCGTGAACAGGTCGGTGGTCTCCCCCGTGGCCAGCGGCCGGACCTCGCCGCGCCATTCCAGCTGGATGTCCACGGACTCGCCCTCGTCCAGGGTGAACGTCGCGGCCACACCGGATTCCTCGACCTTCAGCGGCACCCTGGTGCGCAGCACGCAGTGCCCGGCCGGGGACTCGAACACCGCGCCGACCCCGGCGACCACCTCGACCGTGTGCGGGGCCCGGCCGTAGTCGAACGCGGGATGGCAGGCCAGCTCGAACGTGGCCCGGCCGCGGACCGCCCGGGCCTGCCGGACCAGGAGGTCACGTGCCTTCCGGGTGCTGCTGGTCTCCGGCACCATGAAGTCGATGACCTCGCCGACCGCCTCGGCGCCGTGGAACCGGGTGAGCAGGATGTTGGTGTCCGGGAGGTACATCTGCTTGGGACGCGTGGTCACGTGGCTGGACAGCGAGAAGTACCCGCCCTTGCGCGCGTCGAGCAGCGCGCCGAACAGCGAGGGGGCGTCGAAGCGGGAGGGGCAGTACCAGTCGACGGTGCCGTCCGTGCCGACCAGGGCCACGGTCCTCAGGTCGCCGACGATGCCGTGCTCCTCGATCGGCAGGTACCCGGTGGGCGGTACGCCGTGCATGCGGTTACCCGCCGCGTAGTACCCCATAGTCCCAATGATCCGTTTCTGTATTACATCCACGTTTCCGCTGCCGTACTCTCCCGGTTCACCGGGCATGCTGGTCAGATGGGCGTGCGCAGCGTGGGCGTGGAAGAGGAACTGCTGCTGGTGGAGCCGGATACCGGCCGCCCCCGCGCGGTGGCCGCCGCCGTGCTGCGGGTGGGCGATGCGGCCGGCGGGCCCGAGGCGGGCAGCCTGTCCCCGGGCAGCCCAGGGACGGGGTCCGCCCCG
>JAOPYP010000657.1 GCA_025964635.1 Actinomycetes bacterium
GCCGGTCACGACGCCGCGCCGAGCAGGCTCTCGATCCGGCTGAGCTGGTCGCGGAGTTCGGCCACGTCACCCTTGCTGGCGCTCTGCTCGGCCGGCTCGAGGCTCAGCACGAGCTGCCCGCCGGGCTCGAGGACCCCCTTCTTTATCTCGCTGACATCGTCCCCGTTCTGGATGCGCACCGCGTGATCGAGCTCACTGCGCCGCAGCCCCAGGTGCACCAGGGCGCGCTGGACCACGTGCCCGTCACGGATCACCGTGGTGGGCCGGCCATCGAAGATGCGCGCCGCGGTGGTGTTGCTGGCGACCACCCGGTTGACGAGCGCGTTGACGGCCACCAGGGTGACGGCGCCGACGACCCCGCCCGTCAGTGAGGTGTCGTTACCGATGACCGCGTTCTGGACCACGTTGGACAGCAGGAAGATCACCACGAAGTCGAACGTGCTCATGTTCGAGAGCCCGCGCTTGCCGGTCAGCCGGAACAGCACGGCGATCAGCGCGTACACGAGGACGGTGCGGAGGATCTTCTCCGCGAACGGGATCTGCTCGATGAACATGGCGTGCCACATCCCGGCCTCCGGACTGCTCGGAACACGGGCCCGCGCCCGTCTTTCCCGTGCACCCTAAGGCGGCCGGCCCGCTTCCCGCCGCGCGGGACCGGGATAATTCTCCGCAACGAAAACCTCACCCGGCCGGCGCCCCGCGCCCGGTGAGAGCCGTTATCGGAAAAGCGGTCAGGGTGTGACGCCGGACAGACTCAGCCCGATGACGCCTGCGACGATCAGGCCGATCGACACCAGCTTGGCGGCCGAGACTGTCTCACCCAGGGCCACCATCCCGATCACCGCGGTGCCGGCCGCCCCGATGCCGGTCCAGACGGCGTACGACGGCCCGGCTTCCAGCCCGCGCAAGGCCAGGCTGAGCAGGCCAAAGCTGATCAGCGCACAGGCCGCGAAGCCGACAGTGGGCCACAGCCGGGTGAAGTGGGCGCTCTGCTTGAGCAGCACCGCGAAACCCGTCTCGAACAGTCCGGCGGTCACGATCAGCAGCCATGCCATGGCGGACCGGGCCTCTGCGCGGGGCCGGGTCAGGCGGCCAGCGGCCGGCCGGTCTCCAGCAGCGTCTTCAGGTCGCTGAGGATCCAGGCCCAGCCGCCGCTGACCGCCGTGTGCCGCCCCTCGGCCAGCGCGGCCGTTTCCGGCGCGCCTGCCAGGTCGTGGGTGAGCGTCAGCATGCTCACGCCACCGCTGCCTTCCTCTATCTCCCAGGTCAGCCGGGTGTCAGGCTCAGCCCGGGTGCCGGCGTCGAACAGGGCGTGCCAGGTCTGCACGAGCCGCCGCGGCGGCTCAGCCTCGAGGACCTCACCCTCGATGATCACGCCGTAGATGCCGCGCATGGTCATGGTCACGCTGGCGAAGGCCCGGTAGGCGCCTCCTGGCCGCATCTCGTACTGGGCCGGTGCCCGGTAGCCGTACTTCTGGGTCCAGCCCGGCCGGGTCAGCGCATCCCAGATCTCCAGGGGCGTCGCCCGGATGAAGATGCGGTGGGCCTGCACGGTCCCGGTCTGCACGGTCCCAGTCTGCACGGTCCCGTTCTGCACGGTCCCGGTCTGCACGGGGAGCCGGTCCTCGGTTGCGGCGGTCATGTCCTCTCCTCTGCTCGGTACCGCGGGTCGCCAGCACCGCGGCGGGGCGGGCCGCCCTGATCCGCACACCTCGGGGGGCGTCGGATCAGGGCGACAAGACCAGGTAATCCGTGCATGGTGCAGGGGTTGTGCGGCTGGTGTGGTGACGGGGTGAAGAAACCCTGAGCGGGGGCCGCCGGTCAGGCCGCGGGCAGGGTGAGCGTCATCTCGGTGCCGCGCCCAGGCTGGCTGCTCGCGGTGAGCTGGCCGCCGTGGGCCCGGGCGAGCTCCGCCGCCACCGCGAGGCCGATGCCGCTGCCGGAGATCTGGGACGCCTGCCGGCCGCGCCAGAACCGCTCGAAGATGTGCGGCAGCTCGTCGGCGGGGATCCCGGTACCGGTGTCGCTGACGCGGAGCACGGCGGACCGGCCCGTGGTGCCAGGGGAACGGGTTGTGGCAGGGGAACCTGCGGCCCGGGAGGGGTTAGCGGTCCCAGACTGGACGGTCGTCCCGGACTGCACGGTCGTCCCGGACTGCACGGTCACCCGGCCGCCGGCCGGGGTGAACTTCAGCGCGTTGGTGAGCAGGTTCGTGACCACCTGGTGCAGCCACCGCGGGTCGGCCATGACCCAGGCCGGGGCGAGCTGCCGCTCGACCGTGAGGCTGGCCGCCTCGAACCGCCCGGCCAGGCTGTCGGTGGCGGCCGCGGTCACCTCAGCCAGGTCGCAGCGGCGCAGCGACAGCTGCAGCGTGGCGGCGTCCGCCGCGGCCAGGGTCTGCAGGTCGTCCACCATGCGGGCCAGCCGGAGCACCTCGTCGCGCAGTGAGGTCAGCTGGTCCGGGGTCGCCTCGACCACGCCGTCGAGCAGCGCCTCGTGGCCCGCCTGGAGGATCGCGACCGGGGTCCGCAGCTCGTGGGCCACGTCGGCGACCAGGTCACGGCGCAGTTGCTCCTGCCGGTCCAGGGTGTCGGCCATCTGGTCGAACGCGGTGGCCAGTTCCCGCAGCTCGCCGGCCGCCGCGACCGGGCCGACCCGCGCGGCGCGGTCGCCGCCGCCCATGGCCCGGGTCACGGTGATGATCCGCTCCACCGGCCGGGTGATCCGCCGGGCCAGCGCCAGGCCCGTCACCAGCGCGAGCAGCGCCGCCAGCCCGGCGGCCCCGGCGATGGCCCGCAGCAGCGCGCTGCGCAGGCTCTGCTCCGCCCCGCCCAGGCCCGATCCGCGGAACCGGACCACCGCCGATCCGACCCGCTGGCCGTGCACCTGGACCGGCTCGGTGAGCTGGGTGCCGGGGTGCCCGGCGAACCCGGGCGAGGATGCCACCGGCCGGCCGGCCGCGTCCCGTATCTGGACGTCCGCGCCGGTGCGCGCGGCCAGGTCCAGCACCGGGGCCAGGTCCGCCGCGGCCCAGCTGTTCGTGCGGTCCCAGGCCGCGCCCGCGGCTACCGCGACCGCACTGCCCAGCTGGAACCGCTGCCGTCCGGCCAGGGACGAGACGTCCGCGGCGGAGAACACCGCGGTCAAGCCGGCCAGCAGGGCGATCGCCACCAGGGCCACGCCCAGGAACGCCAGCGCCAGGCGGAGGCCGATGGTACTGCTCCGGGCCGGGGTGCGGGGGTCAGCCATCGCGGGGCAGGCCGAGCCGGTAACCGCCGCCCAGCACGGTCTGGACGATCCGCGGGCTGCCCGGGTCCTCCTCGATCTTGCGGCGCAGGTTCTTCACGTGTGAGTCGACGGTGCGCTCGTAACCCTCGAACTCATACCCGCGCACCCGGTTGATCAGCTCGAACCGGGAGTACACCCGGCCCGGCACGGTGGCCAGCGCCACCAGCACTCCCCACTCGGTCGGGGTCAGCCCCACGGCGGCCCCCCGCACCGTGGCCAGGCGCTGCGGTTCGTCGATGACCAGCTCGCCGTCGCCGTAGCTGGCCACGCCCTGGGCCGCCCCCGGGCCACTGCGGCGCAGCACGGCGTGGACCCGCAGCACCAGCTCCCGCGGGCTGAACGGCTTGGTCACGTAGTCGTCGGCGCCGAGTTCCAGGCCGCGGATCCGGTCCTCTTCGGTGCTCCTGGCCGTCAGCATCAGGATCGGGGTGGGCCCGGCCGCGCGCAGCTCGCGGGCGACGGTTTCACCGGCCACGTCCGGCAGGCCGAGGTCGAGGATGACCAGGTCCGGGGAGGCCGATCCGGCCAGCGTGAGCGCCTCCGCGCCGGAGTCGGTGGTCAGCACGGTGAACCCGGCCCGTTCCAGGTACGAGCGGACCAGGTCGCGCAGCTTGCGCTCGTCCTCCACCACCAGCACCGTCGCCGCCATGGCTGCTCACCGCCTCTCCGTGCCCGGGTCCGGCGGCCTGGCCGGATCGCCCGGCCGTGCCGCGCCGTGCCTCCATGATCCCGCAGCCAGGGACTGGTACCCGGGATGCCCGGTCCGGACGCGCGGTTCTGCGGCCCGGCTCCACACCGTCGCCACAGCAGCTCCACCTGCCCGGCACCCCGGCCGGCTGCGCTGTGAGGATGACCGGCAATGACCTGATCGTGATCGCGCCGTGGATCATCTTCGGCGCGGCGCTGGCCGTCGTGCTGGCCCGGCTGCTGAGTTCCCGCCGCCGCGGAGGACGCTGGTGATCGGCCTGGCCCAGCTGGACATCAGTTCGCCGTTCTCCTATCTCATCGCGGTCCTCGTGCCCGCGCTCGACGCGCTGATCCCGGTCCTGCCCAGCGAGACCGCGGTCATCGCCCTCGGTGTCGCGACCGCGGGCAGCACCGACCCGCGGATCGCGGTGCTGGTGGGGCTGGCCGCGGTGGGCGCATTCCTCGGCGACAACGCGGCCTACCTGCTGGGCCGGCGGTTCGGGCCGGCCGTCAGCCGGTGGATCTTCACGGGCGAGCGGGGGGCACGCCGGCGCGCGTGGGCGCAGCGCTCCCTGGCGCAGTACGGCATCCGGATCATCGTGGCCTGCCGGTTCATCCCGGGTGGCCGCACGGCGGTGACGCTGACCTGCGGTCTCATCGGATACCCCCGGCGCAGTTTCATTCTCGGCACCGGGATCGCCGGGGTCCTGTGGGCGAGCTACGCGTTCTTGATCGGCCGGCTGGGCGGCCAGGCCTTCGAAGGCCGGCCCTGGGCCGGGCTGCTGGTCGGCCTGGGCCTCACCGTCGTGGTCAGCGGCGTGATCGAGGCGGTCCGGCGGCTCCGCCGGCGGGCCCGCACCCGCCGCGCCCCCCGGTCTGCTCCCGCCCCGGACCCTGATCCTGGTCCGCACCCTGATCCTGGCCCGCACCCTGATCCTGGTCCGCACCCTGACTCTGGCCCGCACCCTGAGGCTGGTCCGCACCCTGATCCTGAGGCCGCCGCCCCTGATCCCGGCCCTGGCCCGCGGCCCGCGGTCCCGGGCTCCACATCTCCTGCACAGGTTCTGCAGGCGGGCTCCACGGCGTCCGTCTGTCCTGGTCAGGAACGGCGGGCGGGGGTGCGTGTCACCCGGCATGCCGTCCGCAGGGGATAGCCGGGCGGTGCCCGCAGGCGTGGGGAGCGGGCACCGCCTGTCCGGCCAGCCCGTCCGGTCAGGCGGGGGCCTGACCGGACGGGCTGGCCCCGTCCAGGGCGTACTTACCCCGGCTGGATCCGGGTTCGTCGGTCAGCCGGAGCACCGCCTGGGCGGCCGCGACGAGCCCGGCGTCCCCGTCCGCTCCTTCGGCGGCCAGCGCCTTGGCGAGCGGGCGGGCCCACCTCGCCGGGTCTTCCGCGTGCTGCCGGAGCACCATGCCGCCGTTCGGGCGGCCACTGAGCCGCTGCCGGGCGAACGTCACCAGTTCGGCGTGCGCGTCCGCTAATGCGGGCGGCGGAGCGTCCCGGTGCGTCGCCCTGGCTCCCGCCGCCAGCGCGGTCACGATGAGCGTGATCGGGTCCATCTCACTCCTCGGTCGGCCGGATCCAGGCCCCGGCCTGCTGCCGGGTCACCGGGGTGCACCGTGATCCCCTGCAGTCTGACCTAGCGCCGTCCGATCCGGGCCGGTTTGCCCCAGGGTGACGCCCGGGCCGGATAGTTCTGGCCGTCCCGGCCCGGGCAGCGGGCCGGTCCCCCGGCCCGGCAGCCGCACGTCGGCCGGGTCGGGCAGCGGCGCGCTGCTGACCCTGGGCAGGGTCACGATGGCCGGGTCACATTCCACGGACGTCAGCACCGGGCCACCGGAACCCCGGGTGACCAGCAGCAGCGCCTGATCGGGCAGATTCTGCAGCACCGCGGGCTCGACGGCGTACTCGTAGACCCGCTTGCTGGCCGCGGCGTTGCTCCAGTTGGTGCTCTCAGCCCAGGACCGGGCGGTGGACCAGTTCCGGGCCACCGACCTGCTCCGTGAGTGACGGCGCGACTCATCGCGGCCCGCGTTCCGCAGCCCGGGCCGCTGGGAACCACCCGGCCAGCCCGCGTGGCCGCCGACGTGGATGGTGTCGGTGGTGGTCTGGCCCTCGGTCTCGGTCAGCGTGTGCGTGTCACTGCCGCCGAGGGTGGCGGTGACGTTCGAGATCACGAACCGGTGCTGCCTGCCGATGTACGCCGCGGCCTGCTCCGCCTCGGCGTGGTGGCCGAGCCGCATGAACGCGGCGGTGCCGCCGCCGAGCATGCCCAGGCCGGTGTCGCGCAGATGGCGGAACAGCAGCGTCAGCGGGACGCCGCGCCGCTCGCACGCCCCGGCCAGCCGCTCCAGGTGGGGGCGGCTGATCTCGTCCGCGCCTACGATGATGACGGCGGGGGCCGGGTCGTTGCTGCTGGTCACCTGGACGGTCAGCCACTGGACCGCGAGCGCCGCCAGGACCTCGGCGCGGGCGCTGCGGGCTGCGGGCTCCAGGGCCAGGCAGGTGTAGTACGCGGGTGGCTCCGGGGCGGCCGGAGGCTGGCCGGGCGGCTCGGTGTGCTGGGCGAGCGCGGTCAGGAAGGCCTCGATCCGTACTAAATTCGGCTCGATCTGGCGCCGGTGTTCCGGCGGGAACAGCTCGGAAGAGATCAGTGCCTGCTCCGCGGGGGAGAGCACGGCGGGGCGCTCGGCGTGGCCGAGCGCGGCCCGGACCGCCGCGGCCAGCCGGCCCGGGGTGACGTTCCCGCCGAGGGCCCCGTGCAGCTGCTCCAGAACCCGGGTGTCCACGGCCCGCTCGGCGCGGGCCGCGCCGGCCGGGCCGCCCGAGTGCACCGCCTCGGCCAGGGCGTCCGCGAACTGGGCCGCGGACAGTCCGGAGAGCACGCCCGAGGCGCCCAGCTGGGCGGGCAGCAGCCAGACGGCGGCGGGGACACCCGCGGCGCGGGCGGTGTCGGTGAGTTCCTGGCTGACCACCTCGCCGGTCAGATCGACGGTCAGCACCGGCTGGCTGGCCAGCAGCGAGGTGCCGTGGGTGGTGAGCAGCGCCTGCCAGCCGCGCAGGCTGCCGCCGAACACGTCGGCCCGCTGCGTGCCCCCGGGCAGCTGGGCGCTGCCCCACTCGTCGACCTGATCCAGCCGGCTCAGCTCGGCCTGCTGCCACGCTTCCTCGCGCTGCTGCCAGGCACGGACCGCCCGCTGGTGCTCGTCGGCGACCCGGCCGGCCGCGGCGGCGGCCTGGCGTGCCTTCCGCCACCGCAGGAAGGTGAGCGTCATGCCGGGGCCGCAGATGAGCAGGGCGATCAGGTCGCTGACGACCGGAGGACCGCTGCCGCTGATATTGGCCGCGCAGCCGTTGGCCAGCAGCAGCACGACGAACAGGAGGGTGCTGGGGATGCCCAGGAATTTGCGGATCTTCCGGTACGCCTTTTCCGCCGATTCGGCCTGCTGGGCCGCGGCGGCCCGCATCGCCTCAAGGTCGGGCCGGGGCTCGGGAAATGGCGCGGCGAGCTGGCGGCGGTCGCGGAACACCCAGCCCAGCCGGGGTCCCGGGGTGAACAGGCTGGCCCGCCGGTCCGCCGCATCCGCGACCGGTGCTGGCGGCATGCTCATGCCGATCACTCCCCTGGGCCTGGGCGGCTCCGGCCGGGCTGGAACGGAGCCGCACGCCCCTGGTAGGCAAGTCGTGATGTTACCAAATACCCGCTGACGGCTCCTTTTCCAAAGGAGCCGGCCGCGCGTCCCAGTCCCGCGGGCGTCTCGGCCGCGACGGGCCCGGGCCGGGGACCTTTGCCTCGGGTTCATTGCGCCGGGCCTTTGCCCGGAACGCACGTGCCCCGGCCGCCCCGATGTTTCCGCCACATAAACAACGGCGCACCGCATTACTGCCGGGTTTCGTCTGGGGGCCGCCCATTGACCCGGGCTGCGCTCCGTCTTAGCGTCAGTGCTGGCTGATTGTTTCAGTGTGCGAACTTTCCGGTCATACTCATCGCTGGCAGCCAGAGGGGTTGGCCTTGCGCCTTTACCAGACAGGCGCGCTGCTGACCGGCGCGCACAGTGAGCTCATCCCGCGCGCCGGGGTGCTGGTCGACGGCCCCCGGATCATCGCGGCCGGGCCGGTCGACTCCCTCCCGGCGGACCACGTCATCCCACCGGACGTGGTCGACCTGGGCGACCTGACCGTGATGCCCGGGCTGGTGGACGCGCACGTTCACCTCGGTTTCGACGGCGGCCCGGGCCCGGTGGCCCGGATGAAAGCGGAAACCGACAGCGAGCAGCTGATCCTCATGCTGCGCAGCGCCCGTGAGCTGCTCTCGGCCGGGGTCACCACCGCACGGGACCTGGGCGCCCGCTCCTTCCTGGACGTCGCGGTCCGCACCGCGATCGCCAGCGGGATGGCCGACGGGCCGCGGCTGGTGACCGCGGCCCGGCCGCTCACCCCGACCGGCGGGCACTGCTGGTTCATGGGCGGGGAGTGCGACAGCCCGGACGAGCTGCGCCGGATGGTCCGGCTGCACCACAAGATGGGTGCCGACTTCGTCAAGGTCATGTCCACCGGCGGGTTCATGACCGAGGGTGCGCCGCCATGGTCGGCGCAGTTCAGCCCGGCCGAACTGGACGCGGTGGTGACCGAGGCCCACCGGCTCGGCCAGCGGGTGGCCGCGCACGCCCACGGCCGGCCGGGCATTGCCCAGGCCGTGGCGGCGCGGGTGGACACCATCGAGCACTGCTCGTTCGCCGGGCCGGACCGGAAGTACGGCTCGGATTTCGACCCCGCTGTGGTGGATGAGATCGCCGCCGCGGGCATATACGTATGCCCGACCATGAACGTGCACGCGCTGACGATGCGTGACCGTTTCGGCGATGCGCTGGATAAGGTGATCATGGGACTGTATTCGGGCGGCGCGCAGATTATCGCGGGCACAGACGCCGGGATCGACAACTGCCCGCACGGCGCCTACGTGTCGGGCCTGGAGGCGCTCGCGATGGTGGGCCTGCCCGCGGTGGAGATCCTGGACGCGGCCACCCTGCGGGCGGCCCGGGCGCTGGGCGTGGACGACCGGACCGGGACCCTCGAGCCGGGCAAGGACGCGGACCTCATCGCGGTCCGCGGCGATCCGCGGTCTGATCTCTCCGTCCTGCACCACGTGGAGCTGGTGGTGGCCCGCGGCGCGGAGCACCGTCCCGCGCGGCACCGGGTCCAGGCGGGCGCGCTGGCGGCCCCGGCCGGGCCCGGCCCCCGGTGAGCACGCTCGCCAGGTCGCTCGACCGCATCACCATCGCCGAACTGCGCCGCCGGGGCGGCCTGAAGTGGACCTTTGCCGGCCCCGACGTGCTCGGGGCGTTCGTCGCCGAGATGGATTTCGGCACTGCCCCTGAGGTGGATGCGGCGCTCCGCGAGGTGATCGCGCGGCAGGACTTCGGGTACCTCCCGCCTGCCACGGCCCGGCGGATGGCCGAGGCCTGCGCGGCGTGGCTGGCGGACCGGCACGGCTGGGCCGTGGACCCGGACCGGATCCGGCCGCTGCCCGACGTCATCAAGGGCCTCGAGGCGGCGATCACCCTGTTCTCCCGCCCGGGCAGCCCGGTGATCCTGCCCACCCCGGCCTATATGCCGTTCCTGAGCGTGCCGCCGCTCCTGGGCCGGGAGATCATCCAGGTGCCGATGACCGCGGCCGAGGACCGGGCCGTCCTCGATCTGGACGGCATCGACGCGGCGTTCCGCGCGGGCGGCCACCTGCTCATCCTGTGCAACCCCTGCAACCCGGTGGGCCGGGTGTACACCCGGGCCGAGCTGGCCGGAGTCAGCGAGGTCGTGGAACGGCACGGCGGCCGGGTGTTCGCCGACGAGATCCACGCACCGCTCACCTACCCGGGCCACGATCACATCCCATATGCCTCGCTCAGCGACGTCACGGCCCGGCACACCCTGACCTCGACCTCGGCGTCCAAGGGCTGGAACCTGCCCGGCCTGAAGTGCGCCCAGCTCGTCCTGAGCAACGACGCGGACCAGGAGCTCTGGGCGGAGGCGGGCCGGATCATCGAGCACGGCGCGAGCACCCCCGGCGTGCACGCCAACATCGCGGCGTTCACCGCCGGGCGGGACTGGCTCGCCGAGGTGCTGGACTACCTGGACGGGAGCCGGATGATGCTCGGGAACCTGCTCGCCGAGTACCTGCCCGGGGTCCGCTACCAGCCCCCGGAGGGCACCTACCTGGCCTGGCTGGACTGCCGCGGGCTGGGGCTGGGGGACAGCCCCGGCGAGTTCTTCCTGGACAAGGCGGGGGTGCTGGTCAACGACGGGCCGGCGTTCGGGGAAGCGGGCGCAGGGCATGTGCGGCTCAACTTCGCCACCCCCCGGCCGGTCCTCACCGATATCGTCCGCCAGCTAGGACAGGCCGTGGCCAACCGCTGACCGTGGCAGCCGATCGGGCCAGGGCACAATGGGGCACCGTGGCCATCACCGGAAAGGACCGATGCCGTGCCTGCGACCGTCCCCGTCATCGACCTGACGCCCTGGTACGAGGGCGGCCCCCAGGACCGCGCCGGGGTCGCCCGCCAGGTGGACGAGGCCCTGCGCTCCTCCGGGTTCCTGCTCATCACCGGTCACCGCGTGCCCGCGGAGGTGCGGGCGCAGACCCGCGCCACGGCCCGCGAGTTCTTCGCCCTGCCCGCGGAGGTTAAGGCCCGGTACGCGATCACGGTGGGCGGGCGCGGCTGGATTCCGCCCGGCGCGGAGGCCAACGGGTACGCGGAGGGCACCGCGACGCCGCCGGATCTGAAGGAATCGTTCTCGCTCGCCGCCGACCAGCCGACGGGTGACGCCGGGATCGATGCCCGCTGGTTCCGGCCCAACGTGTGGCCGGCCGAGGTCCCGCAGCTACGGCCGGTGGTCGCCGACTACATCAGCCGGATGCACGCGCTGTCGGATGAGCTGATGTCATTGTGCGCCGTGGCCCTGGGCCTGCCGGCCGGGTTCTTCGCGCCATTCCTCGATCACCCCACCTACGGGGTGAACCTCAACTGGTACCCGCCGGCCGACCCGGGCCGGCCGCCGGAACCTGGGCAGTACCGGATCGGCCCGCACACCGATTTCGGCACCGTCACCGTGCTCGACCGGGAGCCAGGCCGCGGCGGCCTGCAGATCTACACGCTCGACGGGACGTGGATTGATGCGCCGTACAATCCCGCCGCTCTGACCGTCAACATCGGCGACCTGCTCGCCCGCTGGACCGGCGACCGCTGGCGGTCCACCCGGCACCGGGTGCTGCCCCCGCAGGCTGAGGCGCCGGACGAGGACCTGCTCTCGCTGATCTTCTTCTACGAGGCCAACCACGACGCCGTGGTCGAGTCGCTGCCCGCCCCCATCGGCCGCACCAGCTTCCCGCCGGTGATCGCGCACGAGTACATCGGGGAGAAACTCGATGCGATCGGCGTGGCCTGAGCCGCTCCCCGGGGGGAACACACCATGAACATCGGCCGGCTGGATCATCTCGTCCTCACCGTGGCCAGCATCAAGGCGCGGCGGCCGACACCCGGCCGCGCGGACCGGCCGGCGTAACAGTCCGGCTAACAGGTCGGCAATTCCATGAAGCGCGATGACAATTAGTGCTTAATGGCACAGGATAGGGCGCCTACGGTAGCGTCCAGTTGGGTAGCGACGGGATTCCGGGGCACGGGATCGATCCAGGAGTGACCAGATGGGCATATCCAGCTCGGCGGGCTCCCAGCAGCCAGACGCCGTGCGCCGGACGATCCGGTTCACTTTCACCGCCACCGTCGCCATCCCGGCCACCTGCATGATCTTGCTCTGGGCGCTGGCTGCGGGCGCGGTGCTGGGCAGCTCGCTGCACGGGCACGGCTTCTGGTCACCGGATCACCGTGAAGTCGTCGGATTAACGATCCTGGTCGGCGCGGGCCTCGTCATCGGCCTGGTGTGCGTCATTCTGATGGGCCGCTTCTCCTCCAGGCTGTCCCGCGATATCGCGGGCCTGGCGGCCACGGCCCGCCGCTCCGCGGATGAGCAGCTTCCGCAGTTGCTGGAGCGGCTGCGCAGCGGAGACGTCGACGCCCCGGCCATCACGACCGGCACGCCGCCGTCCCCGAGGCAGCCGCGGAACGCGGAGGTCGCCCAGGCCCTCTCAGCGGTGGCGAGCCTGGAGCAGACCGCGGTCGGGGCGGCGGCCGGCGAGGCCGGGCTGCGCAACGGGCTGCGCCAGGTCTTCGTCAGCCTGGCCCGGCGCAACCAGTCACTGCTCCAGCGGCAGCTGCGGCTGATCGACACGCTGGAACAGAAAGCGTCCGACTCCGCGGCGCTGGCCGACCTGTTCGCGCTGGATCACCTCACCACCCGGATGCGCCGTCACGCGGAAAGCCTGGCCATCCTGTCCGGGGCGGCACCCGGCCGGTCCTGGACCGAGCCGGTGCCCATCATCGACGTCATCCGGGCGGCCATGGCCGAGGTCGAGGACTACCGCCGGGTCACGGTCCTCACCACGTCGGAGGATGCGGTGGCCGCCCCGGCCGTCGCGGACATGATCCACCTGCTGGCCGAGCTGATCGAGAACGCGACCATGTTCTCCCCGTCCGGCACCCGGGTCGAGGTCCGGGCGGAACGCGTGGCCAACGGCTTCGCCGTGGAGATTGACGACCGCGGGCTGGGCATCGAGCCCGCGCAGCTGGCGGAGCTCAATCGGCAGCTGGCCCAGCCGCCGGACTTCGATCTCGCCAACGCGGACCGGCTCGGCCTGTTCGTCGGCGCGAAGCTGGCCGCCCGGCATGGCGTCCGGGTCTCGCTGCGTCAGTCTCCTTACGGCGGCACCACCGCGATCGTGCTGATGCCCACCAGCATCATCGTGCTCGTGTCCACGTCCGCGGCCGCGGGCACGGGCAGGCTGCCCGCGGCGCGCCGGGGTACCGGCCGGCCGGCCGCGCTGGATCTTGGCGCAGGCGCGGCGCTCGCCCTGACCGGCAGGCGCGCCGTCCCGCCGCCGCTGGCCGGTCCGGCTCAGCCGGGAATCATGGCGCAGCCAGGGAGCACGCCGCGGCCGGAGACCACCCCCCGGCCAGACCGCGCCGCGGAGCCCGCCGGCACCGCGGAGCCCACCCGCGCCGCCGGGCCAGAAAACACCGGCCAGCCAGAAAACTCCGGCCAGCCCGCGGGCCCGGCCCAGCCGGGGAGCAACGGGGCCGTACCGCGCCGCAGGCTGCCGCACCGCACCCGTCAGGCGAGCCTGTCTCCGCACTTGCGGGACGGCCAGGCGGCCGCGGGCCGCCCGGCGCAGAGCGCGGCGGCCCCGTCCGACGGCCGCAGTCCGGAGCAGGCCCGCGACCTCGCGGCGTCCCTGCAGACGGGCTGGCGGCGCGGCCGGCGGGACGACCTGCCCGAGCTGCCCGAGCCGCCGGATACGGCTGGGCCGCCGCTGCCGCGACGGACGGGCTCCCCCGCGCCGGACAGCGAGGAGACGTGATGGATGAGCAGGAGGGTACCGGGACCGGTCAGGACCTGGGCTGGCTGCTCGACGACCTCGCCAGCCGGGTCGAGCATTTCCGGAAGGCCGTGATCCTGTCCCGGGACGGGCTGGCCATCGCGTCGTCCACCGGCCTGCGCCGGGATGAGGCCGAGCGGCTGTCCGCGCTCGCGGCCGGGGTGCAGAGCCTGGCCAGCGGCGCGGGCCAGCACTTCGGGGTCGGCGAGGTGCGGCAGACCATTATCGAGCTGGAGCAGGCGCTGCTGTTTGTCACCGCCGCCGGTCACGGCAGCTGCCTGGCGGTCCTCTGCCCAGCGAACGCCGATGCCGGCCTGGTCGCCTACGAGATGGCGATGCTCGTGAAGCGGGCCGGTCCGCACCTGGCCGCCCGCCCCCGGTTCCCGGCCAGCCAGATCACGGTGGACTGAACCCCGATGGGTGCGGGCGGCAAGTGGGTCGACCGGGACTCCGACCCAGTCGTGCGCCCCTACGCGCTGACGGGCGGCCGGACCGAGCCGGCGGACGGCGCGATGCTGGACCTGATCGCGATCATCGTGGACGCTGGCCTGCCTGCTGATCCCGATGACCAGCTCACGCTCAGCCCCGAGCACCGGCGGATCCTGAAGCTGTGCCAGCGGCCGGCCACCCTGGCTGACGTCGCCTCGGACACCGGGCTGCCGGTCGGCGTGGTGCGGGTGCTGCTCGCTGACCTCATCCAGCAAGGCCGGGTCAAGGTGCTCCCGGGCCGGGCGGCCGGCGAGCAGCCCAGCGCCCAGCTGCTGCGGGAGGTGCTGCATGGGCTCCGGGCTCTCTGACACCGGCGCGGAGGGCCCGCTCGCGGCGTTCAAGATCCTTATCGCGGGCGGTTTCGGCGCGGGGAAGACCACGCTCGTCAGCGCGATCAGCGAGGTCCGGCCGCTGCGCACCGAGGAAGTCCTCACCAGCGTGAGCGTGAACCATGATGACCTGCAGGGCGTGGAGAACAAGACCACGACCACCGTCGCCATGGACTTCGGCCGCATCACCCTCGGTGGCCGCCGGGTGCTCTACCTCTTCGGCACACCCGGCCAGGAGCGTTTCTGGTTCATGTGGGACGACCTCTCCTACGGGGCACTCGGCGCGGTGGTGCTGGCGGACACCCGCCGGCTGGCCGACTGCTTCGCGTCCGTCGACTACTTCGAGAAGCGGGGGCTGACGTTCGTCGTGGCCATCAACTGCTTCGACGGGGCGCACCGCTACGACCCCGCCGAGGTCCAGGCCGCGCTCGAGCTCGGACCCCGGGTCCCGGTAGTGCTGTGCGACGCCCGCGAGCCGGAATCGGTCAAGGGCGTCCTGGTGACGCTGGTGGAGCACGTGCTGGCCAGCATGCCCGGCGAGAGCTACGGGACGCGGCCGGCTCCCGCGGCCCCGCCGTTGGTATAGGCGTTGCGGGCCGCACCGATATCACCGATGATCGCGTCTAGCGGCCGGACCGGCCGCGGAGCAGGGGCAGCGGGTTGATCAGCCAGGTACCGGCCGACGGGCCGGTGGAACGGCCGCCGGACGGCCAGGCACACTGGCCAGTCCGCTCGGGCGTGGTGCCCCCGCTCGCGGACGGGTTCAGCACCAGGCCGGAGAGCGCCCCCCGGCTGGGCGCCGCGCTGGTCCCGGGCACCGCGGTGGTTCTGGTGCCAGGCCGCGGCGGCGGGGCGGGAACGCGGGACTGGCTGGGATCGTGCGGCAAGACCCAGCTCGCGGCCTTCTTCGCCGAGTCGCTCTGGCGGTCGCGTGAGGTGGACCTGCTGGTCTGGGTGCCCGCGACCAGCCGGGCTTCGGTGCTGGCCGGGTACGCGGAAGCCGCGGAGGCCGCGCTGGGCACTGATCCCAGCGCCGACGCCGAGGCCGTCGCCGGGGGCTTCGTGAGCTGGCTGGGCGAGACCAGGCGGCGCTGGCTGGTGGTGCTCGACGATTTGTCCGGCCCGGCCGACCTGACCGGGCTGTGGCCCGCGGGCCCGGCGGGACAGGTCCTGATCACGGCGACCAGCCCCGCCGTCCTGCCTGCCGAGCACCGGGCCCTGGTCCTCCCGGTCGGCGCGTTCAGTTCACGGGAAGCGCTGAGCTACCTCATGGGCCGCCTGACCGCCGACCCGGACCAGCGGCTCGGGGCGATCGACCTGGTCGAGGACCTCGGCTGCGAGCCTATGGCGCTCGCCCAGGCCAGCGGCGTCATCGCCACATCGTCGCTGTCCTGCCGGGATTACCAGGGCTATTTCACGGCCCGGCGGGATCAGCTCGCGACGACCGCGGGGAGCAAGCCGCCCGCCGCCGCGGTCAGCTGGCTGTTCTCCGTCGAGCAGGCCGACCGCCTGGCCGCCGGGGGGGCGGCCCAGCCGGTGCTGGCCCTGGCTGCCCTGATGGACGGCCATGGGATGCCCGCCACCGTGTTCAGCTCCCCGGCCGCGGGCGCCTACCTGGCCGCGGACAGCACCTCCGCCGCGGCCGCCCGCGAGCGGGCCTGGAGCACCCTGCCCATCCTCGAGCGGACGGCGCTGCTGGCCCTCGACCGGGCCGCGTCCCCGCCGACCGTCCGGATAAGCCCGGTGATCCAGGCGGCCATCCGCGCGGTGATGCCGGACGCCATGCATGACCGGGCCGTCCGGGCGGCGGCCGACGCGCTGGTCGAGGTGTGGCCCGCGGACGAGCCACCCTGGCTCGGTGCGATGTTCCGGTCCTGCACCGCCAGCCTGAAGCAGCACGCCGGGAATCTGCTGCTGGCGGACGGCTGCCACCCGCTGCTGATGCGGGCCGGGCAGAGCCTGCGGCAGGCCCGGCTGGCGGGCCCGGCCGTCGAGTACTGGCGCGAGCTCGCCGCGGCGAGCGAGGCGATCCTCGGGCCCGGCCACCTGGATACCAAGATGATCGACGAGCGGCTGGCCGACGCGTACCTCGCGGCCGGCCGGGCCGCCGAGGCCGTCGCCTGGTTCCAGCGGGTGCTGGCCGACCGGGTCCGGGCGCTGGGCCCGGACCATCCCGGCACCGTCGCGGCCCGGCGGGACCTGGGCCACGCCCTGATGGCCGGTGGCCAGTCCGCCGAGGCCGTGACCGTGCTGAACGGCGCGGTCGGCGACTACGACCGGGTCCTGGGCCCCGACCATCCCGACACGCTCAGCGCCCGTGAGGAACTCGCGGCCGCGTACCGGGCCGCGGGTCGTGTGTCCGATGCGATCCCGCTCTACAGGCGGACGCTGAACGACCGGGAACGGGTCCAGGGCGCCCGGCATCCGGACACGCTGGCCACGCGGCAGAGGCTGGCCGACACCTACCTGGCCGATGGCCGCCTCAAGGACGCGATCTCGCACTACAAGAAGGTGCTCGCGGACCGGGAACGGATCCTCGGCCCGGACCACCTGGACACGATCGCGGCGCGCGGCAACCTCGGCTCCGCCTACCATTCGGCGGGCAAGATGGCCTCCGCTGTCCAGCTTTACGAGCACACGTGCGACAGCTACCAGCGCGTCCTCGGTTCCGACCATCCTGACACCCTGGCGCGCTGCGCCAACCTGGCCAGTGCCTACTACTCCGTAGGGCGGCTGACCGACGCGCTGACCCTGCTCCGGGACACCGTGTCCCGGTGTGAGCGGGTCCTCCCGCCGGGCGACCCGCTGACGGTGGCCGTCCGGGAGAGCCTGACCAACCTCGCCGGGAGCTGAGCTTCCCCGGCCAGGGTGTAGCGCGCAATTCTGGCGAAAAGACTGCGGCGCGGGGGAATGTGCGCGCCGGACACAATGGCCGTGCACGCGACACCGGACGACCGCCGGCCGGCCTGGACGATGCGATGTTATGCTGCGGTCCGTTTATTGTTACTTAGAGTTCTCAATAGTTACTCTTTGTGGTCGCATTGCGTCCTGCGCTGTGCCTCACCTGCGCCACGTCAAACGGAGATCCTCATGCCGCAGCTACCCCGGTCCGCGCGAGCGCGCAACGATCACCGACTGGCCCGGGCGGGGCGGATCCGGCCATGAGCGACGCCACCCCGGCAGGGACCATCACCGCCCCGGCGCCGGCCCGGGGCGGGGGCGCCCGGGGCGGGGGCGCCCACGGCGCGCC
>JAOPYP010000681.1 GCA_025964635.1 Actinomycetes bacterium
CCGGCGCCGTGCTGGCCGGCGCTGTGCTGGCTGGCCCTGTGCTGCCCGGCCCCGTGCTGGCTGGCGCTGTGCTGCCCGGCCCCGTGCTGCCCGAGAGAGTGCCGTCCGGTCCGCTCGTGGCGCCGTCCGCCGCACCGGCGCCCGCGGCGACACCTGCGGGCACCCGGTCCGGCACGTCGGCCTGGGCGCGGGTCACCACGGGGCTGCGCCGCCCGAAGGCGAAGTCGGCCGCGAACGCGATCACCGCCAGCGAGTACAGCACGACGGCGACGATCAGGAAGTGATCGCTGAGATGGGACAGGCCCTGGTTGTCGGGCATCAGTCTGACTTCCCCTCGGAGGTCGTGGTGAGGGACGGGGGCTCGGTCGTACGTGGCTCCGCCGTCCTGGAGCCCTGGGAGGCGGTTTCCAGCGCACTGGCCAGCCGGGTGAACTCCTCGCCAAATCCGCCCGCCGGGTCGGAGCGGGCCAGGCCGCCCACGTCGACCACGGTCTGGCCGTCCGGTCCCGGATAGGCCCGTACGAACACCCGGCGGCGCCGGACGAAGAAGGACAGGAGCAGGCCCGCCAGGGCCGCCACGCCGGCGATCAGCGCAGGCAGCTGTCCTGGGTCGTAGGTGATGGCCAGGCTGATCCACTGCCGGTAGCCGGTGAACGTGAGCGTTCCGGCACCGCCAGGGAGCCTGATCGACTGCCCCGCCGCGAGCGGGCGGGGCGCGACCGGCAGCTGGGTCAGGCCTGCGGGATCCAGCTGGTAGACCGACTGCGGCACCCCGCTGTCCATGCCCAGGTTGCCCTTGTAGGAGACCAGGCTCACCCGCGGATTCAGCGGGGCCGGGAAGGCCGATTCCAGCTGCCCGTTCACCGCCACCGCCGTGGGCAGGAACACCCCGGCGAACCCGAGCTGATCCGGCTTGGCGTCCGGGACCTTGACCACGCCCGTGGAGGTCAGGCCGGAGGTGCCCGCCGGGATGAACGGGACCGGCTGGTCGAAGACCACCTTCCCGGTGCCGTCGGTGACCTTGAATACCGGCGCGTACCCGTGGCCGATGATGAAGACCCGCACGCCGTCCACGTTGACCGGATGATTGACCCGCAGGTTGGCGTGCTGGACGGCCGCGCCGGGCTGCGCGGAGTAGCTCACGTAGGCGTTGAACGAGAGCGGCTGGCCGCGCGACGGGCCGGACGTGACGTAGGAGGCGGAGAAGCCGTTCAGCGACATCGAGAACGGCTGGAGGTCCGCGGACGACACCAGCCGTCCCGGGTGGAACTCGTCCAGGGCCGTCACGGTGTTCGCGAACGAGGTCCCGCTGACCAGCAGCCGGTTGGCCTTGTAGCCGAACACGCCGCCCAGCGCCACCGCTCCCAGCAGGGCCAGCAACGCCAGATGGAACACCAGGTTGCCCAGTTCCCGGCGGTAGCCCTTCTCGGCCGACACCCAGCCGTCACCGGTCCGCAGCCGGAACTTGCGGCGGCGCAGGAGCCCGGCGGCGGCGTCCAGGGCGGCTGCCGGGTCGAGGGCGGTCTGGTGCCGGGCGGACTGGGGCAGCCGGGCCAGGTTGCGCGGGGCGGGCGGCGGAGGGGTCCGGGCCGAGCGGGCCAGGCGGACGCTGCGCGGTACCACGCAGCCCGCGAGGGAGAGGAAGAGCAGCAGGTAGATCGCGGCGAACCAGGGGGCCGCGAACACGTTGAACAGCGACAGCCGGGCCAGCCACGGTGCCAGCGCCGGATGCGAGGCGTAATACTGCTGCACCGCGGCCGGGTCGATGCCCTGCTGCGGCAGCAGCGAGCCAGGCACGCTGGCCACCGCCAGCAGGAACAGCAGCACCAGCGCGGTTCGCATCGAGGTCAGCTGGCGCCAGCCCCAGCGCGCCCAGCCCACGAGGCCCAGCGGGCTGGGATTCCTGGGTGGCTGCGCCGGGGTGTCAGGCGGGGCACCCTCTGGCGGGGCACTCCCCGGCTGAGCACCCTGGACGCGCAGTCCGGTCACCGGGTCACCACCCGAGGTCGAGGTGCGTTGCGGTCGCGGTCATCGGGGCTCCGCCGCGGCCCGCTGGACCAGGGCCTTCAGCCCGTTGTAGGTGGTCTCGCCGATCACCCGCGCGGTGATCCGGCCCGTGCGTGAAATCACCAGTGTGGTCGGGATCCCGGCGGGCGGCACGGTGTCCCGGAAATTGAGGGCGAGGTTGTCGCCCGGGTCGTTCAGGCTGGGATACGTGATCCCGAAGTCGCTCATGAAGGCCTGGGCGCTGGGCGGGCTGTCCCGGATGTCGATGCCCAGGAACCGGACCCCGGACGACTTGAAGTGCGTGGCCAGCGCGGAGAGGCCGGGGGCTTCCGCGCGGCACGGCGTGCACCACGAACCCCAGAAGTTCAGCACCACGACGTGGCCCCGGTACGCGGCCAGCGCGAGCCGGCCGCCGCCGACCACCGGCCCGCTGACCGGCGGGGCCACCGGCCCCGTCCCGGTCTTGAACACCGTGGTTCCCGGGCTCCCGGCCACGAAGCTCTGCCCGTTGCTGGCCGGGGTGCTCGCGGCGATGCCGGTGGCGCAGCCCGCCACCGCCAGCGCCGAGGTGACCGCGAGAGCAGCCGCCGCAACGCCACGACCCGCCCGGGCGGGGCGGAAGGTCCGGCGGGTGGAAGGGGACACGGGAACGAGATTCTCCTACAGGCAGTAGTACCAGGCCCCATTGTGCCTGACCGGCCCCGGCCGGCTCACGGCGGGGCGGCCCGGCCGGTATCCGCCGCTCCGTAAAGCATTCGCTGCTGCGCCGAGCAGAGGTGGCCGGCGGGTCAGGCCCCGGGCACCTGCGGCGGCCCGGAGCCGGCTGGCTCGCTGTAGCTGACGCTGGTGATCCGGTCCCCGGCGTAGCGGAAGCTGGTCACGCTGGCCAGCGCGCACTGCCGGTGCCGGGGGTCGTGCCACAGGCGCTGTCCCTCGGCAGCCCGGCGGGCGGTCCAGATCGGCAGCTGGTGGCTGACGCAGACCGCCTCGTGGCCACGTGCGGCCCGGGCCACGTCCGCCATGACCGCCAGCATCCGGGCGGCGATGGATTTGTAGGGCTCACCCCAGGAGGGCCGGAAGGGGTTGTACAGGTAGCGCCAGTCCACGGGGTGGCGCAGGGCGCCGGACCCCACGCCGAATGTGGTTCCCTCGTAGACGTTCGTCGGCTCGATCAGCCGTTCGTCGATCTCCACCCCGAGGCCGAACTGCGCGGCCAGCGGGGCCGCGGTCTCCCGCGCCCGGTCCAGCGGCGAGGAGCGCAGCAGCACCACGTCCCGGCCGGCCAGGAACCCCGTGGCGGCCTTGGCCATCAGGCGCCCGTCTTCGGAGAGCTGGAAGCCGGGCAGGCGGCCGTAGAGGATCCCGCCCGGGTTGTAGACCTCACCGTGGCGCAGCAGGTGCACCACGGTGCTGGCGGACGGCCCGGAGGATGCTCCGCCGTCTCCCTCGCTCGCCCCGCTCGTCTCAGTCATGGCGGCCACAGCCTACCGGGACATCTGCGCTGATCCCGGCCCGGGACCGGCCGCCCGGCCGGACGAGCAGCCCGGGGTGAACGGCGGGTAAACTCCACGGCGCCCGGACCTGGAGCCGCCCCCGTGAGCGCCACTGCCCTCACCCTCATCCTCGTCGCCGCCCTCGCCCACGCCACCTGGAACCTTTTCACCAAGCAGGCCTCGGCGGCGGGCGCGTCCTCGTTCGTCTGGCTGATGTCCCTGGCCGCCACGGCGCTGTACACCCCGGTGGTGGCGGTGAGCCTGCTGGTCAGCCCGCCCCGGCTCACCCCGCTGGGCTGGGTGTTCATGATCGGCACCGGGCTGCTCCAGGCGGGCTACTTCCTGTTCCTGCAGGCCGGTTACCGGCTCGGCGACCTGTCCCTGGTCTACCCGGTGGGCCGGGGCAGCGGCGCACTGCTGGCCGCGCTGGCCGGGATCACCCTGCTGGGCGAGCGGCCCGGCCCGGCCGGCATCGCCGGGATGGTCCTGGTCGTGCTCGGCGTGCTGGTGCTCGGGGCCCCGGGGCGCAGCGGGGACTCCACCCCGGCCCCGGGGGCCTCGCCCTCCCCCGCGCCCCGGGCCTCGCGCGCGATCATCTTCGCGCTCGTGACCGGCACGTTCATCGCGTCGTACACGCTCTGGGACAAGTACGCGGTGAGCACCCTCCGGGTGCCGCCGCTCCTCCAGGGCTACGCCTCGCTCCCGGTGATGGCCCTGGTCCTGGCCCCCGCGGCGCTGCGCCAGCGGGACCGGACCATGCGGGTCCTGGACCGCTACCGCCGCCAGGTGGCCGGCGCCGCGCTGCTCTCGCCGCTGGCGTACATCCTGGTGCTGATCGCGATGAGCTTCACCGCGGTCAGCGCGGTCGCCCCGGCCCGCGAGGTGAGCGTGCTGGCCGGCGTGGTCCTGGGCCGCCGGCTGCTCGGCGAGGGGAGTCTGGCCCGCCGCCTCACCGCGGCGGCCGCGATCGCGGCCGGCATCATCTGCATCGCCGCGGGCTGATCCCGAGGGCGGGCCAGCCCCGGGCCGGCCAGCCCCGCGCCGGTCAGCCCGGTGCTGCTTACCCCCGTCCCACTTACCCCGGGGCGGCTTACCCCCCGTGCTGCTTACCCCAGGGCGACGGCGGCAGCGCGGGCGGCGGCGGGCAGCGCGGCGGCGATCCGCTCCACCGCTTCGTCGTCGTGGGACGCCGACAGGAACCACGCCTCGAACGGCGACGGCGGCAGGTAGACGCCACCTTCCAGCATCGCGTGGAAGAAGGCGGCGTAGCCGGGGACAGACTGGCCGCGCGCCTCGGTGAAGTCCCGGACCGGCTGCTCGGTGCCCAGGAACACGGAGAACAGGCTGCCTGCCTGCTGCAGCCGGAACGGCACGCCCTCGGCCGACAGCGTGTCGCTGGCCAGCTTGGCGATGGTGGCGGAGACCTCGTCCACCCGGGCGTAGACCTCTGGTGTGCAGGCCCGCAGGGTGGCCAGGCCGGCCGCGGTGGCCAGCGGGTTACCGGACAGCGTGCCCGCCTGGTACACCGGGCCGGTCGGGGCCAGCCGGTCCATGATCTCGGCCCGGCCGCCGAATGCCGCCGCGGGCAGCCCGCCGCCCATCACCTTGCCGAACGTGGTCAGGTCCCCGGCCACGCCCTCCAGGCCGTACCAGCCGGAGGCGGTGATCCGGAACCCGGTGAGCACCTCGTCCATGATCAGCAGCGCGCCGTTTTCCCGGCAGAGCTCGGCCAGCATCTCGTTGAACCCGCCGACCGGGGGGACCACGCCCATGTTGGCCGGGCAGGCCTCGGTGATCACGCAGGCGATCCGGGGCCCGTGCTCGACGAAGGCCTGCCGGACCGCGAGCGCGTCGTTGTAGGGCAGCACCAGGGTGTCGGCGGCGGCCGCGCCGGTCACACCCGGCGAGTCGGGCAGGCCGAACGTGGCCACTCCCGAACCCGCCGCGGCGAGCAGCGCGTCCACGTGCCCGTGGTAGCAGCCGGCGAATTTCACCACCACGCGCCGCCCGGTAAAGGCCCGGGCCAGCCGGACCGCGGTCATGGTGGCCTCGGTGCCCGAGTTGACCAGCCGGACCTTTTCCACCGGCGCGCGGGCGACGATCTCCTCGGCCAGCGTCACCTCTCCCTCGGTCGCGGTGCCGAACGAGGTGCCCTTGGCCGCCGCGGCCGTGACCGCCTCGGTGACCGCCGGGTTGGCGTGGCCGAGGATCATCGGCCCCCAGGAGCAGACGAGGTCCACGTAGGTCCGGCCGTCGGCGTCGGTGAGGTACGGGCCGCGGCCGGAGTCCATGAACACCGGCACCCCGCCGACCGTCCCGAACGCCCGGACCGGCGAGTTCACCCCGCCCGGGATGACCGCGCTGGCCCGGCTGAACAGCTCACCGGATCGGCCGGGACCACTCACCTGATCTCCTCGTCACACGCGTCGGCCAGGACCTCGAGCAGCCGCACCGCATCGGGCAGGGGGCCACCCTCGTGCGGCCCGGGCGCCTGCAGCCAGCGCCCGGCCGGCCCGGCGCCGTCCCGTGACGGCGGGGCCAGCACGTAGCTGTTCCGGCAGTGCCAGCGCAGGCTGGTCAGCTCGCCCACGTCCTCCGGCGCGCAGTCCAGGTGACAGGACCACCACTCGTCCTCGTTGTCGGGAGCGCCGCGGGTCGCCACGAAGAACAGGGTGCGCCCGCCGCCCACCGCCACCGGCCCCGTGTCCACCCCGGCGTCCCGCATCATCCCCAGCGCGGTCAGGCCCGCGGCGGCCGGCACGTCGAGCACGTCGAACACCCGGCCGGTGGGCAGGACGACGTTGGCCTCGGGATGGTGCGCCCACCGCTGCCGGGCCTTGCCCGCATCGGTGGTGGCCTGGATCTGCCAGGCGGGCGACATGGGATGCGCGGCCGGGGCCGGGCAGCCGACCCGGTCACAGGAGCAGGCCCGGCCCGCGCTCCGCGCGTTGCCGCGCGGGTAGGCACCCAGGGCCACCGGCCAGCCGATCGCCGCGTAGGCGACGGCCGCGGCAGCCAGCCGCCCGCTCTCCCTACGCCGGCTCCGGCGCAGTACCGGTGCGACCATTCAGTGCTCCAACTCCGCAGCGCTCCGGGACATGCTCTCCTTACAGATAATGACGGGTCCGGTGCTCTGCGCGCAGGCTACCGGCCGACATGATGCCGAACCCATAGCCAAAGACGTCCTCAAGCCAGCCGGCGGGCCAGCTCAGCGGCCCAGTAGGTCAGGATGATGCTCGCCCCGGCGCGGCGGATCGCGGTCACCGTCTCGTCGATGATCCGGTCCCGGTCCACCCAGCCCTGCGCGGCGGCCGCCTCCACCATCGCGTACTCCCCGCTGACCTGGTAGGCCGCCACCGGCACGGGGGACACCGCGGCCACCTGGGTGATGACGTCCAGGTAGGCCAGCGCGGGCTTGACCATCACGATGTCAGCCCCTTCGGCCAGGTCGAGGGCCACCTCGCGGAGCGCGTCGGCGGACCGCGGGTCCTGCTGGTAGGAGGCCCGGTCCCCGAACTGGGGGGCGCATTCGGCGGCGTCCCGGAACGGCCCGTAGAAGGCCGAGGCGAACTTGGCCGAGTAGGCGCAGATTGCCACGTCCGGGTACCCGCCCGCGTCGAGGGCGGCCCGGATCGCGCCGACCTGGCCGTCCATCATCCCGCTCGGCGCCACCACGTGGGTGCCCGCCGCGGCCTGCGCGAGCGCGATGGATCCGTACCGTTCCAGCGTCGCGTCGTTGTCCACCTCGCCGGAGCCGGTCAGCATCCCGCAGTGGCCATGGTCGGTGTACTCGTCCAGGCACAGGTCCGACATCAGCACGGTGGCGTCGCCCACCTCGGCGGCCAGGTCGCGGAGCGCGAGGGCGAGGATCCCGTCCGGGTCGTCCGCGGCCGACCCGCGCGCATCCTTCACCGCCGGCACCCCGAACAGGACCAGCCCGCCCACCCCGGCCTCCACCGCCTCGGCCGCGGCCTTGCGCAGGCTGTCCCGGGTGTGCTGAACCACGCCCGGCATGGAGACCACCGGCCGCGGCTCGCTGATCCCCTCCTTGATGAACATCGGCAGCAGCAGGTCCGACGGCTGGACGCTGGTCTGCGCGACCAGCCGCCGCAGCGCGGCGGTGCGGCGCAGCCTCCGTGGCCGCGCGGCCGGGAACTCAGCCGTCACCCAACTGCCTCCTGATCTCACCGGAGCCGGCGCCGGGCACCCCGGCGGCGCTCACTGGGCTTGCGGACCGGTTCCCCGGCCGCGATGGCTGCCTCCCGGACGCTGGCGGCGTGCTCGGCCAGCGCGTCGACCAGTCCGGTCGCGGAGGGCTTGGGCGCCTTGACGTCCACCCGGAGGCCGAACTCGGCCGCGGTCGTGGCCGTCTGCGGCCCGATCACCGCGATCACGGTGACCGCGTGCGGCTTGCCGGCGATGCCGATCAGGTTCCGCACCGTCGACGACGAGGTGAACAGGACGGCGTCGAACCCGCCGCCCTTGATCGCCTCGCGGATCGGGGCGGGCGGCGGCGCGGCGCGCACGGTCCGGTACGCGGTGACGTCCTCGGTCTCCCAGCCAAGCTCGTTGAGCCGGGCGACCAGCGTCTCGGTGGCGATGTCGGCCCGGGGCAGCAGCACCCGGTTGATCGGGTCGGACAGGCTGTCGTAGGGCTGCCAGGCCGCGGCGAGGCCCTCGCCGGACTGCTCGCCGTCGGGGACCAGGTCCGGCTTGATGCCGAAGTCCAGCAGCGCCCGCCCGGTCTGCTCACCGACCGCGGCGACCTTCACCCCCGCGAAGGCCCGCGCGTCCAGCCCGTACTCTTCCAGCTTCTCGCGGACCGCGCGGACCGCGTTGACCGAGGTGAACGCGACCCACTGGTACCGGCCGGTGACCAGGCCCCTGACCGCGCGCTCCATCTGCTGCGGGGTGCGGGGCGGCTCGACCGCGATGGTCGGCACCTCCTCTGGCACCGCACCGTAGGCGCGCAGCCGTTCCGAGACCGAGCCGGCCTGGTCCTTGGTCCGCGGCACCAGCACCCGCCAGCCGAACAGCGGCTTGGTCTCGAACCAGGCCAGGTCCTGCTGCGCCCCGGCGGCCTCGCCCACCACCCCGACCGCGGGCCCGGTCTCGGTGAGCAGGCTGACCCCGGCCGCCTTGAGGTCGGCGTTCACCGACCCCAGCGCGCAGCGGATGGTCAGCTGCTCGGTGGTGGTCCCGTTCCAGGTGATGGTGAACGGGGTGCGCTCCGGCCAGCCCGCGGCCATCAGCATCTTGGCCAGGTCGGCCGGCCCGGCCTCCACCCCCAGGATGACCAGGCTGCGGGGCAGCTGGGTGTCGGCGGACAGCCGGCTGACGTCGGAGGCGTGCAGGATCCGGACGTCCCCGCCCGCCTCGGAGGTCAGCGGGATGCCCGCGTAGGCCGGCACCGCGGTCGCCGCGGGCATGCCCGGCACGACCTCGAACCGGACCCGGGCCCTGGCGCACGCGGCGGCGGCCGCGGCGGCCGGGCCGAACAGCAGCGGGTCGCCGTCGTAGGCCGCCACCGCCAGCTGGCCCGCCTTGACCGCCTTCGCCAGCAGCCGGGGGTCGGCGTCCAGCTCAGCCAGGTCGCGGAGGTCCGCCGTGGCGGGCAGCAGGTGCCGCACCCGGTCGGTCACCTCGGCGCTGGCCACGAACAGGTCGGCCCGGCTGAGCAGCCCGGCGGCGCGCACCGTGAGCAGCTCGGCGCTGCCCGGCCCGGTGCCCACGAACGCCGCCAGGCCAGGCTGGGCCGCCCGGCTCGCCAGCACCGGCCCGTCCTGGCCGGACGCCCCGGGCGTTTCCTTCTTCGACGTGGATGTCAGAGTCACGATGCATCGTCCCCGTTGCTGATGTATTCCGAAGACACGGCCGCGTACGCCGCCGCGCCCTGGCGCAGCAGCTCGGCGGCGACGTCACGGCCGAGGCGTCCGGCCTCGACCGCGGGGGCGGTCGCGCTGGCCCGCAACGCCGACCCCCCGTCGAGGGCCGCGACGACCGCTCTCAGCTGCAGTATCTCCGTTCCGGCCGCGTACGCCCCTACCGGCGCGCTGCAGCCGGCCGCCAATCCGGCCAGCACGGCCCGTTCCGCGGTGACCGCGGCCCGGCTGACCCGGTCGTCCACCTGGGCCAGCAGCCCGGCCAGGTCGGTGTCGCCGGCCCGGCATTCCACCGCCAGGGCGCCCTGTCCCGGCGCGGGCAGCATCTCTTCCGGCTCGAAGATCTGGGTCACGGCGTCCAGCCGGCCGATCCGGGCCAGCCCGGCGCTGGCCAGCAGCACCGCGTCCAGCTCACCGGATTCGACCTTGCCCAGCCGGGTGCCGGCGTTGCCGCGGACCGGCACCGGCCGGATGTCGGGGCGAAGCAGCCGCAGCTGGGCCGCCCGGCGGGGCGACCCGGTGCCGACCGTGGCCCCGGCCGGCAGGTCAGCGAACTTGGCGCCGTCCCGGGCGGCCAGCGCGTCGCGCGGGTCCTCCCGGACCGGCACCGCGGCCAGCACCAGCCCGGGCGCGGGGGCCACCGGCAGGTCCTTGAGCGAGTGCACCGCCAGGTCGACGTGGCCGGCCAGCAGGTTCTCCCGCAGCGCGCTGGCGAACACGCCGGTGCCGCCGATCTGGGCCAGCTCGGCCCGGGTCACGTCACCGAACGTGGTCACCCCGATCAGCTCCACGCTGACCCCGGTGCGCTCGGTGATGAGCCGGGCCACCTGGCCGGACTGGGCCATGGCCATCGGGCTCTTGCGGGTGCCGAGCCGCAGCGGCGGCCTGCTCACGTGTCGTTCTCCTGCCTGGTGCGGGCGGGATCGGGGGCCGGCGCCGGACCTGGCGCACTGGCGTCGGCCAGGGTGACCGCGGCGACCACGGCCGGGTCGAGATCGAACAGGACCCTCAGCGCGTCCTCGTAGGCGTCGCCTCCGGGGGACCCGGCCAGCTCCTTGACCCGCACGGTCGGTGCGTGCAGCAGCTTGTCCACGACCCGCCGCATGGCCCGTTCCACCTCGCCGAGGGTGCGATGATCGGCGGGCAGCCGCCCGGACAGCCGGGCCAGCTCGGCGTCCACCACCTGGGCCGCCTTGGCCCGCAGCGCGACCACGGTCGGCGCGACCCGGGCCGCGTGCACCGCGGACACGCGGGCCGCGAACTCCTCGGCCACGATGGCCCGGACCGCCTCCACGTCGGCGTCGCGGGTGGCCAGGCCGGCCAGCTCCGGCGGCTCGCCGGCCCCGGCGGGCCGGTCGCCGAGGGTGTCCAGGCCGACGAGTTCCGCCCCGGGCAGCGCGGCCACGGCCGGGTCCACGTCCCGGGGCATGGCCAGGTCCAGCAGGACCAGCGGCCGGCCGGGCGCCCCGCGCCGCGCCAGCGCCTCGGTCACCAGGTCCGCGCTGATCACCACCCCCGCCGCGCCGGTGCAGGAGATGACCAGGTCCGCGCCGGCGACCGGCCCGGCCAGGGCAGTGAGGCTGGCGGTGCTGCCCCCGACCGCCGCGGCCAGCCGCCCGGCCCGGTCGGCGGTGCGGTTGGCCACCACGATTCGCGCCGCGCCCAGCCGGGACGCGGTGGTGGCGGCCAGCGAGCTCATCGAGCCGGCCCCGACGACCAGCACCCGCAGCCCGTCGAGCGGCCGGGCCGGATCTGCGGGCGCGGCGCCCAGCCTGCCGCGGGCGACCGCGATGCCGATGCTGACCAGGTTCGCGCCGGCCCGGTCGATACCGGTCTCGGAGTGCGCCCGCTTGGCGGTGCGCAGCGCGAGCGTGCCCAGCTCGCTCAGGCCGCGGCTGAGCGTGGCCTGCTCACGGGCGACGGACAGGGCCTGCCGGACCTGGCCGAGGATCTGGCTCTCGCCCACGACCATGGACTCCAGCCCGCACGCCACCGCGAGCAGGTGCTGCACGGCCCGGTCCTCGTAGTGCACGTAGAGGTTCGGGGTCAGCTCGCCGAGCGGGATGCCGGAGTGCCGGGCCAGCAGGTCGCAGATGGACGACACGCCGCCGTGGAACTTGTCGACTTCGGCGTAGACCTCCACCCGGTTGCAGGTGGACACGACGAACGTGCCACCCACGTTCGGGGCCTGCGATACGTCGCGGATCAGCTTGCCGAGCGTGTCACCGCTGACGACCGCCTGTTCCAGGACCGGGAGCGAGGCGCTCTTGTGGCTCAGGCCGACCACGAGAACACTCATCGGCCCACTGCCTGGGCATCCTGCGGTACGCGCACCACCGACCTCCGCTGCGCGTGGAAGGCGAGTATCTGCAACTCGATGGACAGGTCGACCTTACGCACGTCTACGCCACTGGGCACATTAAGGACCACAGGAGCGAAGTTGAGGATGCTGGTCACTCCCGTTGCGACCAGACGGTCGCAGACGGCCTGCGCGGTGCCCGCGGGCGTGGCGATGACCCCGATGGACACCCGGTGCCGGGCCACCACCTGCTCCATCTGCTCGACGTCCAGCACGCCGTGCCCGGCGATCTGCGTCCCGACCACCTCCGGGTCGCTGTCCAGGACGGCCGCGATGCGGAACCCGCGCGAGGCGAACCCGCCGTAGTTGGCGAGCGCGCGGCCCAGGTTCCCGGCGCCGACGATGACCACCGGCCAGTCCTGGGTCAGCCCCAGTTCCCGGGAGACCTGGTAGACGAGGTACTCCACGTCGTACCCCACGCCCCGGGTGCCGTAGGACCCCAGGTGCGACAGGTCCTTGCGGAGTTTGGCCGAGTTGACCCCGGCCGCGGCCGCGAGTTCCTCGCTGGACACGGTCGGGATGTCCTGCTCTGCGAACGCGTACAGGACACGCAGGTACACGGGGAGGCGGGCGATCGTGGCCTCCGGGATGCCCTGGCTGCCGTGGCCGGACCGGCCGTTCGCGGATACTGCACGCCGTGACATGCGCCGACGCTCCTGAGGAATCGACCTGCACGAGTCAACCTGCACTGGGGGGCGGCCCAGACGCCCGACAAAGGGTTGCGGTTTTCAACCGTACGCTCTTGTGAACGTTTGCACAAAGTCGGTCACCGCGACCGCCCGGACCGGGCGGAACCGGATCACCCGGTCAGCGCCGCGCGCAGGCGATCCTCGCTGACCCGCCAGAAGTCGTGCTGGACCCCGTCGATCAGGGTGACCGGGATCTTGTCCCAGTACTCCCGCATATCCGCCTCGGACCTGGTGATGTCGCGTTCCTCCCAGGGCACGCCGAGGTCCGCGGCGACCCTCGCGATCACCTCGCGGGCGCTGTCGCACAGGTGACAGCCGGGCCGGGAGAGCAGGGTGACGGCGTGCGCGCCGGGGGGCATCAGGGCCGCCCCCGTCAGGGGACCCGGCGCGGCGCCACCGCCGCCACCTTGGCCTGCCGGACCCCCAGCTCGATCACGTTGGTGGCCAGCACCAGCGGCCGGCGGCGGGACTCGAACTCGGCGACGTACGGCCGCTCCTGATGCCGGTCGTACGCGTCCCGGTCCGCATAGAGCTGGTAGAGAATTCGCTGCAACGGCGCGGACGGCACGCCGTGGACCACGTAGGCGAGCGTGTCCGGCTCGCCGGACCGTACCTGCTCCACCACCTGCTCGGCCAGCCGGTCGAACTCGTCCGCACCGGCGTCGAGCAGGGTGTAGATGGCGATCCGGCCGTAGAGCCGGCCGGTGTCCACCCCGCCCGCGCCGGCCACGGCGGCATCGATCACGTCGCCGATGGCGGGCAGCTGCATGCCAGTGGCGAACTCGATGTCATGGCCGGGCGTCAGGCCGGGGCCGGCGCCGTTAGCCGGGTCGCCGTTACCGGCGGCCGGATCACGCACCGGAACCGCGGACCCGTTCGGCCGGAAGAGCGGATCGAAGGCCCCGGTGACCGGCTCAACGGGGTCGGCGTGAAAGCCCCGGTCCTGATCCGGCGGGAAACCTCCCGGGCCCGGGTAGCCGCCCGCTGAGAAGCCGCCCGTGTCCTCGTACTGGCGCCCCTGTCCTTCCGCGCCGCCGTACCCGGCGCCGGCCGCGGCCCCGTAGGCCGGGTCCCGGTAGCTGCCGGTCTCCCCGTAGCCGCTGTTGGCGTACGCGGCGAAGGCCGCGCTGTCCTCGAATTGGCGGTGGCCCTCGCGGTACAGGTCCAGCGAGTCGTCGCCGCCGTAGCCGGGCGGGTCACCACCGCGCCCCGGTGGCCCGCCGGGACCGCCGGCCCCGCCCCGGATCCGGCCCACGCTCACCCCGGCCGCCCGGCCGGCGGCCAGCCAGGC
>JAOPYP010000328.1 GCA_025964635.1 Actinomycetes bacterium
CGGTACGGCGAGCTCGCCCCGCGGCGCAGCACCGTGCCGGGGGCCAGCCGGCGATGGGTAGTCAGTGGCGGGCGTCCCGCGCTCAAGCCTCGCTCGCAGCCACGGATTCTTTGTGCTCCGCAACGGAAACCAGCACGGGGTCAGGCCGTATCGACAGGGCAACGGGGCTGCCCGCGCTGAGTTCCGTGGCGTCCGAGGTCGGCAGCTGGGCCATGATCGTGGTGTCGCCCAGGTCCACGGTGACCCGGCTGGTCGCGCCCAGGAAGGTCACGGCGATCACGGTGCCGGCCAGCGGCCCGGACCCGGCGGCGCCGTCCGAGGCCAGGGTGACGGCTTCGGGCCGGATCAGGGCGGTGACCGGGCCGGGTGGCGTGCCCGCGTCGACCAGGGGCAGGTCGCGCCCCCGCACCGTGACCGTGCTGCCGCTGACCGTCCCGGGCAGCCGGTTGGTGAGGCCGACGAACTCGGCCACGAACGGGGTGGCCGGCCGCGAGTAGACCTCGGTGGGCGGGGCGAGCTGCTCCAGCCGGCCCGCGCGCATCACGCCGACCCGGTCCGCGATGGCCAGCGCCTCCTCCTGGTCGTGCGTGACGAACAGGGTGGTGATGCCCACCTCGAGCTGGATCCGCCGGATCTGGTCCCGCAGCTGGGCGCGGACCTTGGCGTCCAGCGCCGACAGCGGCTCGTCCAGCAGCAGCACCTGGGGCTCGATGGCCAGGGCCCGGGCCAGCGCGACCCGCTGCTGCTGGCCGCCGGAGATCTGGTGCGCGTACCGGCCGGCCTGCTCGGTGAGACCGACCAGCTCGAGGATCTCCATGGCCTTGCGTTCCCGGTCGGCCCGGGCCACCCGGCGCAGCCGCAGCCCGAAGGCCACGTTCTGCAGCACGGTCAGGTGCGGGAACAGCGAGTAGGCCTGGAAGACCATGCCCATGTCGCGCTTGCTGGCCGGCAGCCGGGTGATGTCCCGGCCGCCCACGGTGATCCGCCCGGCGTCGGCGTCCTCCAGCCCGGCGAGCAGCCGCAGCGTGGTGGTCTTCCCGCAGCCGGACGGCCCGAGCAGGGCGATCAGCTCGCCGGGGCGCAGCGTCAGGTCCAGGCCGTCCAGGGCGGTGACTGCGCCGTACCGGCGGGTCAGCCCGTCCATCCGGACCTCAACGGCGGTCCTGGCCGAGGCACCCTGGGCGCTGGTCACTGGTGAGCTCACGGATTATTTCCTCATCCCCGGCGCCGCCGGCGTCCGGCGTAAGACACGATCATCAAGAGGGCGAAGGCGAACAGCAGCGATGCCATGGAGGTCGAGAAGATCACCCCGGCGTTGGGGGTGTTCCGGCTGATCGAGTACAGCGTCGGCTGCAGCGTGCCGAACAGCAGCTGGTAGGCGATGGTGAACTCGCCCAGCACCAGGGCGCCGGTCAGCAGCACCGAGTTCAGGATGGCCTGACCCATGTTCGGCGCGATGACCCGGAACATCACCGTGAACCAGCTCGCGCCCAGGCTCCGGGCCGCCTCCGCCAGCGTGACGGCGTCGATCGCGTCAAGCCCCGACGACAGGGCCCGGTACGCGTACGGCAGCGCCAGGATCACGTACACCCAGAACAGCTGCAGGGCCGACAGGCTGTAGTGCTGGATCCGGTTGTAGACCGGGCCCAGGCCGACGACCACGGCGATGGCGGGGATCGTGAGCGGCAGCAGGCAGAGGAACTCGAAGGCCCGGCTGATCCACTGCACCCGCAGCTTGATCCAGATCATCGTCGGCAGCAGCAGCGCCAGCATGACGAGGCTGGTGATCACGGCCAGTTCCAGGGTGAGGCTCACCGCGCTGGCCAGCCCCGGGTAGGACACGATCTGCTTCCACGCCGACACTGACCAGGTGCCGAGCTTGCTCCCTTCCAGGGAGAACCGGAGCAGGGCCAGCAGCGGCAGCACGATGAACAGGCCGAACAGGGTGAACACCACGTAGCGGAAGGCGTTCAGCCGCCGGAGGCGGCTGCGCTGCATGCCCCTCGGCCGCCCGGCCGGGGCGGCCAGCGGCGTCTCGCCCAGGGACGTTACCGCAGCCATCGTCCTGCCCTCCGCTGCAGCAGCGCGTACCCGGTCATGACGACCGCCACCATGACGATCATGCCGAACGCGAGCACGGCGCCCGCGTTCACGTTGGCCAGGCCGACCTCGCTGGACAGCGAGGTGCTGATCGCCTGGGGCACCGTGTACGCGATCTGGTTCTCCCAGGCCTGGATGGTGGCGAACGCGGACAGGGCGTTGGCGAACAGCAGCAGGAACGCGCCGAAGAACGCCGGGGCGAGCAGCGGGCCGCCCACGTACCGCCAGTACTGCCAGGTCGAGGAGCCCAGGCTCTCCGACGCCTCCCGCCACTGGAGCTTCAGGCCGTCGATGGCGGGCAGGAAGACCAGCACCATCAGCGGTACCTGGAAGTAGGTGTAGATCAGGGCGATGCCCCACGGAAAGCTGTAGTACCAGCCGGCGTGGAAGAGCAGCCCGGTCGGCCCGATGAGCGCCTGGAAAGCGAAGGCCAGGGTCACCCCGCCGAACTGGGCCAGCACGCCCGAGCCGGCCAGCGCGAAGCGCCGCACCGTTCCGTCCGGCTTGCCGGACGCCACGGCGTAGGCCACTAGGGCCCCGAACACCGCCCCGGCCACGGCGGAGATCAGGCACAGCTTGAACGACCCGATGAAGAAGCTGCGGCCGACCGAGCCGAACAGGACGGACGGAGCGCCGAAGTTCCAGGTCCCGCTGGAGTTCTTGAAGGCGTCGACGACGAGGATGCCGGTCGGCCAGAGCAGGAAGACGCCCACATAGCCGAGGAACGGCACGGTCCCCAGCCAGGCCGGAGCGCGGAGGCGGCGCCCGGCCCGCACGGGCCGGGCGCCAGCCCCGGTCGTCGTCGCAGCGACGGTCACGGTCCTCCCCTGCTAGCCGACGGCCTTGGCCCAGTTGGTCGCCAGGTAGGTGGCGGCCCCCGTCGCCTGGCCCTCGGTCAGGAACACGGGGCTGCCGCTGACTGCGGGCAGCTTCGCCGCGGCCGCCTTGTCGATGCTGCCGTTGCTGTTCATCGCGGCCTGCTCCACCGGCCGTGCGCCGCCCTGCAGCCACAGGTTCTGGCCGCCGTCAGTGGCCTGGGAGTACAGGAACTCCTCCCACAGCCGGGCCGCCGCCGGGTGCGGCGCGCCCTTGTTGATGGCCTGGGCGTAGTACCCGCCGAGCACGGCGTTCTGCGGGATGAACACCTTCCAGTTGGACACCCCGACGTAGCTGGGCAGGTTCAGGTAGTCCCAGTTGAATACGACCGGGGTAGACCCGGACTTAATGGTCGCGCCGGTCGCCGACACGGGGGAGAAGTTGCCCTTCGCCTTGAGGTCGTGGAAGAAGTTCACGCCCTTGGAGATACTGCTGGCGGTGCCGCCCGTGGCCAGGTTCGCCATCATTACCCCGTTCAGCGCGGCGTTCGCCGCGGTGGGGTTGCCGTTCAGCGCGACCGCGTTCTTGAACTTCGGGCCCAGCAGCTGGCTCAGCGAGGTGATCGTGCCGAACTTGCTGGAGTAGCCGACCGCCATGTAGCCGCCGTAGTCGTTGTACCAGAGGCCGGCCGTATTCTTCTGCGCCGCCGGGATGGCGGACCAGGTACTCACCTTGTACGGCGTGAACAGGCTGGTATTGGCGAGCGCGACGGATACACCGACGTCGACCACGTCGGGCGCCGCCGCGGTGCCATTCTTCTGCTTGATCGTGTCGACTTCCTGCTGGCTGGTCCCGTCCGGCAGCGCCGAGTTCACCTTGATGCCATATTTGGTGGTGAAGGTCTTGAGGATGGTGCCATAGTTGGCCCACGTCGGTGGCAGCGCGATGACGTTGAGCGTGCCCTCCTTCTTCGCCGCCGCGACGAGCTTGCTCATTCCGCCGCCCGAGGACGCCGACGTCACCGTGGCCCAATTAGTGCCGCCGCTGGACGTGGACGAGGAACCCGAGGAGCAGCCGGCGGCGGCCAAAGCCAGCGCCGCAGCCCCCAGGAGGGTGAAACGGTAAGGAGATCTCACGGGAAATTGCCTCCTGTTATTGGCTATCCCACTTTTTGAGCGGGCCGCGGAAGCTAAGCGCCCACCACGCAGTAGTGCTCAGGAGGTCAGCGGACCCCCCGCGAACGGCACCCGGCAAAGGACCTTAAACGTTTAGTTTTGCCGTATGCTGGCGCAATCGCCGCGGGGGTGTCAAGACTCGTTACCGAGTTGACGCGCGCGCGCCAACTGCTGTTCACCGGACGGCGAAACTCCCAGGGGACGGGGTGCAGCGGAGGCCGGGGAAAGCTGTGCCGGCGCCTGCAGGGAAGCCCGCTCGATGAGTTCCACGGGGGCCACGTAATCGTCCGGGGGGACCCGCTCGAGCAGGCGCAGCATCAGCGCCCGGCCCATTTCCCGCCGGTTCAGCCAGATGGTGGCCAGCGGCGGATCCAGGAGCTCGGACGTGGCCAGGTCGTCGTGCCCGAC
>JAOPYP010000683.1 GCA_025964635.1 Actinomycetes bacterium
CCTGCGCGCCCAGATCGAGTCGGGCAAGCTCACTCGCCGGGTGCCCTCGGCCAAGACCATCCAGCAGGAGTACGGCGTGGCCCAGGGCACGGCCGAACGTGCGCTTGCCCTGCTGCGCGACCAGGGCATGATTCGCTCTGTGATGGGCCGGGGCGCGTTCGTGGTCCCCGAGGACGAGCGCCCGTAGCGACTACGTCAAGGGCTCCAACGGCTTGATCGGCCCGCCGGATGCCGCTGGGTCTACCTTGGCCCGCCGGGGGGCAGCAGGAGTTCGGTGCGGTATTTCGGGGCCAGGGCCTGGGACTTGGCGATGAACGCGGCCTGCTCCGCCCCGTCGAGCCTGGGCGGCGGCTCGGTCCGGGTGGCCACCGGGACGCCGACCTCGAGGAAAAACTCCTCCTGCCCGGACGGCGAGCACATGCACAGCAGCCGCACCGGCTGGCCGGAGGCGTTGGTGAAGGCGTGCGGGGCGTTGGCCGGCACGTTCACGGTCTCCCCGGCCCGGGCCACCATGTGCTCGCCGCGGAAGGTGAGCTCGACCTCGCCCTCGAGCACGGTGAACATTTCCTCGAAGTCATGGCGGTGCGGCGGAGGACCGCCACCCGGCGGCACGTGCATGTCGATGAGCGTGTACCGGCCGGCCGTATCTTCCCCGCTCAGCAGGATGGTGTAGGTGTCACCCACCAGCCCTATGTGCGCCAGGGACGCGTCCTCCGGCCGGGCTACGGCCAGCTTCCGCTGCGGGTCGTCCGCCGGGACCGCCGGGGGCGAAGTGTCCTGGCTGTCGGTCATGACGCTGCTCCTTGTCCCGGGCCGGATGTCTGCGCTGCGCGGATGGTCACCTGACGAGGCGGATGTTGAAGTTCGGTGAGCCGAGCGATTGCATGAACGCCGCGAACAGCAGGGAGTAGTGCTCGGCCCCGCGGGCGGACGCGATGCCGCCGAGGTCCACGATGGAGTCGTCCGCCCACCCGAACCCGGCCAGCAGGGACGCCACCGTGGCCTTGGCCGCGGCGTCGTCGCCGGACACGAAGACGCTGCTCGGCGGCAGCGCGCCGGGCTCCGTCATGACCGTCATCGCGGCGGTGTTCATGGTCTTCACCACCTTCGCGTCCGGGAGCGCCGCCTGGAGCTTCTCCCCGAGGCTGGAGTTCGGGTAGACCAGCTCGAACGAGGGCGTGTTCGCGTTGGCCACGTCGACCAGGACCTTCCCCGCGAAGGCAGCCGCCCCGATCCCCTCGGCCACCTCGAGGGATACCGCCCCGGGCGTGGCGTTGATCACGACGTCGTTCCCGGCCACCGCGTCCGCCAGCGACGTGACCGGGGCGTTCAGGCCGCCCTTGGAGGCCGGATCCCGCGAACCGAAGGTGACCTCATGACCCGTTTCCGACAATCGCCGGGCCAGCATCTGTGCCACGTTCCCGGTACCCAGAATGGCGAGCCGCATGATCATCCCCGAGCGGTAGGCGTATATGCGGAATAATTCGTCCGTATCGGCCAGCCTAGTGCAGCACGCGGGGAGGCCGTACCGCGGGCCCGGGATACGTTAAGAGGAATTTTTCGTCCGGACAGGAGGTCACGTGGCCCGCAGACCCGCCGCGGACGACCCGGCCGGCGCGGACGACCCAGCCGGCGCGGCCGGGGAAGTCGCCGGGATCACCGTCCGCCACCGGCGTCCCCGGCGCGACGCCGAGCTGAACCGCGAGCGCATCCTGGACGCGGCCGTCTCCGTGATGCTGCGGGAAGGCCGCCATGTCCCTCTCGCCGTCATCGCGGGCGAGGCGGGGGTCGGCGTGGGGACGCTGTACCGCAGCTTCGCGGACCGCGAGGCCCTGCTGCACGCGCTCGAGTACCGCGCCTACGGCCTGCTCAACCAGATCCTCGACGAGGTCAGCCAGCGGGACATCCCCGGACTCGGCGCGGTCCGGGAGTTCCTGGCCGGGACCCTCGCGATCGGCGACCAGCTGATCCTGCCCCTGCACGGCGCGCCCCCGCTGGTCAGCGACCGGGCCGTGCACGCGCGGCAGGAGATCAACCGCCGCCTCGACCGTTTCATCGAGCGCGGTCAGGCGGACGGCAGCATCCGCGCGCCGGTCACCGCGACTGACGTCATCGTGTTCAGCGCGCTGATCACCCAGCCGCTGCCGCACGGCCCCGCCTGGCCGCTGATCGCCGGGCGCCAGCTCGCGATCTTCGTGAACGGGCTCGCCGGGAGCGGCCCGGCGGGGATGCCGGGTCCCGCGGTTACCCGCGAGGACATCGAGGCGGCGTTCACGCTCCGCGGCAGGCCGCGGTCAGCGGGCCGGGACCCCCGGTAGCGTCGTGCAACCGCCGCCGGCCGCCCCGGCGGACCAGGCCTCGATGATCCTGGGGGCCGCCGCGCGGCGCCCCCAGCCCGAGATGATCCGGGCCGGACATGATTACGGCCGCAGATGATTTGCCGAGCGCTCGTCAGTCCTAAGGGGAGAGAGCTTGCCGACATCCCGAGGAGAGCAGCCCGATGACCACGCCCGTGACCGTGCCCCAGACCGCCCTGGACCAGCGCTTCAGCGATCCGGCCGCCGCCGCGACCAGCTGGGAGGCGACCCGCCACGCGCTCGAGACCGCCGAGCTGTTCTGGATCTCCACGGTCCGCGCCGATGGCCGGCCGCACGTCACCCCGCTGGTGGCCGTGTGGGACGACGGGGCTCTGTACTTCTGCACCGGCGGCGCCGAGCAGAAGGCCCTCAACCTGGCCGCTAACCCGCACGTGGTGCTGACGACCGGATGCAACGGCTGGGAGGGCGGCCTCGACGTCATGGTCGAGGGAGAGGCGGTCCGGGTCACCGACGACGGCACGCTCGGCCGCCTGGCCCGGGCCTGGGCGGCCAAGTGGGACGGCCGCTGGCACTTCGAGGTCCGGGATGGCGCGTTCCACCCGCCGGGCGGCGAGAACCCTGCCCTGGTGTTCGCGGTCGCCCCGGCCAAGGTCCTGGCCTTCACCAAGGGCACGTTCACCCACACCCGGCACCGCTTCTGAGGGCGCCTCAGCGCCCGGCCCGCCGCCCCGCACTGCCGATTCCGGACACAATGCTTCCTTCTTGGGTAGATCAGCGTTAAGACGGATGCTGGTGGTACGCCGGATACGGAGGGAGCGCCTGAGATGGCCCGTTACCGAGGCATGATCGCCGGAGCGACGAGTCTCGTGGTAATCACCGGGGTCTTGACGGCCGCCTCCCCCGCCCTGGGCACGGCCGGCAGCGCCAGCTGCACGGCCGGCGCGCACACCCTCTCCCCGCCCGGCTCCCGCCTGTACCCGGACACCGGCAACGGCGGCTACACCAGCCTGCACACCGACGTGCACCTGGTCTACGACGCCACCACCAACCGGTTCCTGTCCGGCAACCACGTCACGGTGACCGACCAGGCCACCCAGTGCCTGAGCAGCTTCAGCCTGGACTTCGAGCGCCGGTCGGTGAACAGGACCGCCGGCCCGGACATGACGGTCACCTCGGTCCGCGTCAACGGCCGGCCGGCCTCGTTCACGTTCGTCCAGCCCACCTACCCCGGCGACCCGCACGGGCCGAACGACCCGAACCCGCTGGCCCAC
>JAOPYP010000332.1 GCA_025964635.1 Actinomycetes bacterium
GGCATGCGTCGGAGGAGCACGAGGCCATCGACGTGGTGATCAGCTGGGCGGCTGGCCTGCTGCGGGTGGAGGTGCACGACGGATCGCGGTCGGCCCCGGCCCGGGTGCACGCGCTGCCCTACGCCGAGGCCGGCCGCGGCCTGATGCTGCTGGACAGCCTGTCCACCAGCTGGGGCTACCGCGAGACGGCCCAGGGCAAAGCGGTCTTTTTCCTGCTCGCGCCCTAGGCCGCGCCGCGATCTGGCCGAATCCGGGCTGGATCCGGGACGCGGCCCAGGTTCAGCCGGCCCAGGTTCAGGTGGCCCGGGCTCAGACGGCCCGGGCTCAGCTGGCCGCGACGCGGCGGTCGGTGGCCTCGCGGGCGATGTCGATCCGCGACCGCACGTCCAGCTTGCCCAGGATGTGCGAGACATGGGTCGCCACGGTCCGGTGGGACAGGAACAGCCGGGCAGCGATCTGCGGGTTGGTCATACCCTCGGCGACCAGGGCGGCGATCTTGGCCTCGGCGGGCGTCAGGCTCTCCCAGCCCCGGCGGGCCCGCCGGTGCTTGACTCGCGGGGCGCGGCGGATGCCATGAGCCCGGAACCTCGCCTGCAGCCGGGCGACATCACGGGTGGCGCCGAGGGACGAGTACAGGTCGACGGCGCGGGTGAACGCGGCCCGGGCCGGGCCCCGCTCTCCGTGGTCCACGAACGCCCCGGCCGCGGCCTCCAGTGCCTTCGCGCTCAGCAGCGGCCGCCGGGCGTCGTGGTAGCGTTCCGCGGCCCGGAGCAGCCGGGAGGCGTCGTGGTCGACCAGGCCGCGGCAGCAGAGCGCGTTCGCCTGCCGGTGCGGGATCTGGGAGTCGCGGGCGAAGGCCACCGCCCGGTCGGCGAGGGTCCGCGCCACGGAGTCATCCCCGACCTTGGTGGCCAGCCGGACACCATCGGCGAACAGGTCCTCGACCTCGTCAACTTCCTCGGCATCGTCCGTGAACCCGGTCAGCACGTCGAGCGCCTCGGTCAGCGCGCCCTCCTGCTCCAAGCTCTCGCTGCGGGCCAGGGCCAGGGGGCCGACCACCCGGTTCCCGATCCGTGTGGCGTACGGGGCCGCCGCGGCGAGGTGGCGGCGGGCGGCACCGGTGTCACCGCGGTGGAAGCAGATCACCGCGGCGATGCCGTGGTCGCAGCAGGCCATGCCGGGATCCTTGCTGACCTCCTCGAGCACGCCCACCTCGGCCAGGGCCTCGTCCCAGCGGCCAGTGCGGAACAGCAGCTGGCCGAGGCAACTGCGCGCCTGGGCGCGCCGGACCATGAGGCCGGCCCGGTCGGCCAGCCGCTGGGCCTGGCGCGCGGCGGCGAACGCCCCGTCGTACTGATCGAGGTCGCCGAGCGTGATCGCCTTGTTGACCTGGAGCAGCAGCCGCAGGTCGGTCAGCGCGGGGTTCGCCTGGGTGACGGTCAGCGCGCGGTCGAACAGCGGCAGCGCGTCGGCCATCCGCCCTTCCATCACGGCGGCCAGGGTCAGCACGTGCAGGGCCCAGCCGACGGCCCAGTCGTCGTCGGCATCGGCTGCCTCGGCCAGCGCCGCCCCCGCGACCTGGCCGGCCATCTCGACCTGGCCGAGGTGGCGGTGCGTCCGCGCGGTGGCGACCAGCAGCCGCGCCCGGTTCCGGCCGGAGATCTCGGGGTGGGCCAGCGCCTGTTTCAGCTCGGCCAGTGACTCGGGGAAGCGGCCGGCCATCGTGCGGCACTGGGCCAGCGTCCAGTGCAGGTCGACGCGGAGATCGGGGTCGGTGACGGTGGCGAGGCCCTGATGGGCGGCCCGCTCCGCCTCGCCCGCGTCACCGACCCGGTACAGGGCCTCGGCGAGCCGGCAGACCAGGCTGTCGTGCTGGGCCGAGCCGGACGGAGATCTCGCGACGGCGTGCCGGATCAGCTCCGCCGCCGCCCGGGGGGCCTGGCCAACCAGCAAGGGCGCCGTCCGGTCCAGCCAGTGCAGGATCCAGTCGTCCATCGGCTCGGCGTCGTCGGCTGACCCGCGGGCCGCCGCCAGCAGCTGCCGGGCCACCCGGTCGGCGGGCGCGTCAGCCTCGGCGAGCGCCCGCCCAGCCTCGCGGTGCCAGGCGGCCCGTACCGGCGCCGGGATGTCCTCGTACAGCGCCGCACGGATCAGGGGATGCCGGAACCCCAGGCCGCCGCCTGACTCAGCCAGCACGCCGGCGGCCCGGGCCTCGTTCACGGCCGGGACCAGGTCGGCCACGCCCCGGTCCAGCACCGTGGCCAGGTCGGGCACGGCAAAGTCCACGCCCAGCAGGGCGGCCGCGCGCAGGACCTCACGCACCCAGGACGGGACAAAGCGCAGCCGGTCCGCGATGGCCGCGGACAGGGAGCCCGGCGCGCGGTCGCTCGTGAGTTCCGCGGCGCCGTCGGAGACGGTCAGGCTGGAGCTGCGGGCCAGCGCCTCCACCAGCTCGGTGAGGTAGAGCGGGTTGCCGGCGGCCCCATCGGCGAGCCGCATCAGCTCCTCGTCCGGCTTGCCGCCGGCCAGGGTCTCGACCAGCTCGTTCACGGCCTCCTCGGGGAGGCCGTCCAGCTGGAAGCGCGCGGCGAGGTCGGCCGTGTGCCGGAGGGCCAGCAGATCCTCCCGCTGCGGCACCGGGCGCATCATGCCGACCAGCAGCAGCGGCAGGTGCCGGGCTGAGCGGGACAGGCGCTCCCAGAGCGTGACGCTGGCCTGGTCGGCCCACTGGAGGTCATCCACGACCAGAA
>JAOPYP010000716.1 GCA_025964635.1 Actinomycetes bacterium
ACTCCCCCGGCGAGCGGTACGGCGCCGTCTACCAGATCAACTACCTGCGCTGCATCCTCTGCGGGCTGTGCGTGGAAGCCTGCCCCACCCGGGCGCTGACCATGACCAACGAGTACGAGATCGCGGATGACAACCGGGAGACCCTGATCTGGACCAAGGAGCAGCTGCTCGCGCCGCTGCTGCCCGGCATGGAACCGCCCCCGCACGAGATGCGCCTCGGCCAGACTGAGCGGGACTACTACAACCTCCGCACGGCTGGAGTGCCCGCCGGGCCCCCACCGGCCTCGGGGCCGGAAGGCGAAGCCGGAGAGCCGGTCTGGACGCTGGCCGCGAGCGGATTCTCTGAGGCCGGAACCTCTGAGCCTGGGACACCGGAGGCGCAGTCACCCGAGAGCGGGGGGCAGCAGTGATGCACGGCGGCGTACTGGCCATCAGCGACGTGGCCTCCACCACCCAGCAGATCACGTTCTGGCTGCTCGCCGTCGTCTCCGTGACCTCGGCGCTCGGCATGATCCTGGTCCGCAAGGCCGTGTACTGCGCGGTCCTGCTGGCCGTCGTGATGCTTTCGCTGGCCGTCCTGTACGCCCTGCAGAACGCGCCGTTCCTGGCCTTCGTCCAGGTGATCGTGTACACCGGCGCGGTGCTCATGCTGTTCCTGTTCGTCCTGATGATCGTGGGGATCAGGGCCAAGGACTCCATCGTGGAGACCATCAGGGGCCAGCGGGTGGCCGCCGGGCTGGCGGGCATCGGCCTGCTGGTGCTGCTCAGCCTGACCGTGGGGCACGCGGTCCTGGGGACCGCCGCCCAGGCCGGGCCGTCGTTCGGCGCGAACAACGTGTACGCGATCGCCAAGCTGATCTTCACCACCTACGTGTTCCCGTTCGAGGTGACCAGCGCCCTGCTGATCACCGCCGCGCTCGGGGCCATGGTGCTCGCGCATCGCGAGCGACTCACCCCCAAGCTGACCCAGCGGGACCGGTCCCGGCTCCGGGTGGCCAGCGGCCATCCCGCGCCGCTGGCGGGCCCCGGGACGTACGCGCGGCACAACGCCGTGGACATGCCCGCCCTGCTGCCGGACGGGACCCCGGCCGAGGCCTCGGTGCCGCTCGCGATCAGGGGGGTGCCCGAGACGCCCGACCAGCAGCGCACGCTGCTGGGCAGCAGCGCCGCGGTGCGCGGTGAAACCGGCGCCGAGTCCGGCCAGGAAGGTGACGCCTGATGAGCCCCGGGAATTTCGTGGCGCTCGCCGTGATCCTGTTCGTGATCGGCGCCGTGGGCGTCCTGGTGCGGCGCAACGCGATGGTGATATTCATGTGCGTCGAGCTCATGCTCAACGCGGTCAACCTCGCGTTCGTGGCCTTCGCCCGGATGCACGGCAACCTGAGCGGCCAGGTCATCGCGTTCTTCGTGATGGTGGTCGCGGCCGCTGAGGTCGTGGTCGGCCTCGCGATCCTGATGGCGATCTTCCGTACCCGCAGGTCCGCGTCCGTGGACGACGCGAGCCTGCTGAAGTACTAGCTCGGACCGGCTGACGGAGCAGAGCCCCCGACGGCATGAGGGCTTGCTGAAGCACGAGGAGTAGCGCAGTGACAGGCTCACTTGCGGTCGCGACCACGGTCGCGGCCCACGCCGAGGCCACCTTGCCTGCCGTCGGCGTGCAGCGGGCGGCGTGGCTGCTGCTCGTGTTCCCGCTGTTCGGCGCCGTGGTGCTGCTGCTCGGCGGGAAGCGGACCGACCGCTGGGGCCACCTGCTGGGCGTGGCCATGCCGCTGGCCGCGTTCGCCTACGCGCTGATCGCCTTCGCCGCCATGCTCGGCTATCCGGCCGGCCAGCGCAGCCGGAGCGTGCAGCTGTACTCCTGGATCACGGCCGGGGCGTTCAAGGTGAACGTCGGCCTGCAGCTCGACCAGCTGTCGATCTGCTTCGTGCTGCTGATCACCGGGGTCGGCTCGCTGATCCACATCTTCTCGGTCGGCTACATGGCCCACGACCCGGGACGGCGCCGGTTCTTCGGCTACATGAACCTGTTCCTGGCCGCCATGCTGCTGCTCGTGCTGGCTGACAACTACCTGGTGCTGTACGCCGGGTGGGAGGGCGTCGGCCTGGCCTCCTATCTGCTGATCGGGTTCTGGCAGTACAAGCCGACCGCGGCGGTGGCGGCCAAGAAGGCGTTCATCGCCAACCGGGTCGGTGACGCCGGCCTGTCCCTGGCCATCATGCTCATGTTCACCACGTTCGGCTCCGTGACGTTCGGCGGGGTGTTCCGCCACCCGGGCGCGGCCAGCCCGGGCGTGCTCACCGCCATCGGGCTGCTGCTCCTGCTCGGGGCGTGCGGGAAGTCGGCCCAGCTGCCGCTGCAGTCCTGGCTGCTGGACGCGATGGAGGGCCCGACCCCCGTGTCGGCGCTGATCCACGCGGCCACCATGGTCACCGCGGGCGTCTACCTGATCGTCCGGTCCGGCCCGATCTTCGACCTGAGCCCGGACGCCCGGCTGGCCGTCTCCATCGTGGGCGCGGCCACGCTGCTGTTCGGCGCGATCATCAGCTGTGCCAAGGACGACATCAAGAAGGCGCTGGCCGGGTCGACCATGAGCCAGATCGGGTACATGATGCTGGCCGCCGGGATCGGGCCCGCGGGCTACCCGTTCGCCATCGCACTGCTCCTCGCGCACGGGTTCTTCAAGGCCGGCCTGTTCCTCGGGGCCGGATCGATCATGCACGGGATGAACGACGAGGTGGACATGCGCCGCTACGGCGGCCTGGCCGCCGTCATGCGGATCACCACCCTCACGTTCGGCGCCTGTTACCTGGCCATCATCGGCATTCCCCCCTTCTCCGGCTTCTTCGCCAAGGACACGGTGATCGACGCCGCGTTCCACAGCGGAGGTACCGGGGGCTGGATCCTGGGCATCTGCGCGGTCATCGGGGCGGGCCTCACGGCGTTCTACATGACCCGGGTGATGCTGATGACATTCGCCGGGAAGCGCCGGTGGGATGAGAACGCCCACCCGCACGAGGCGCCGCCCGTGATGACCTGGCCGGTGATCCTGCTGGCCGTCGGGGCGGTGGGATTCGGTGCCTGGGAGATCCTGGGTGACCGGCTCGCGAAATTCCTCGGCCCGGTGAGCGGCTACACGCCGCCCGAGCCGGCCGTGTTCAGCACCTCGGGCATTGTGGTGCTGGCCCTGGCTGTGGTCGCGATCGCGCTCGCCTGGGCCATGTACGGGCGCCGCCCGGTGCCGGGCACCGCCCCGGCCGCCCGGTTCCCGGTCACGGCGGCGCGCAGGGATCTCTACGGGGACGCGATCAACGAGTCCCTGCTGATGCGGCCTGGGCAGTGGATCACCCGGCTGTCCGTGTACTTCGACAACCGCGGCGTGGATGGCCTGGTCAACACGGTGGCCGCGGTCATCGGCGGCACGTCGGGGCGGATGCGCCGGCTCCAGACCGGCTTCGTCCGCTCCTACGCCCTGTCCATGTTCCTCGGCGGGGTGCTGCTGGTCGGCGCCCTCCTGCTGGCGAGAATCTAGGAGACCACGGCTCATGAGCACGTTTCCCTGGCTGACCGTGATCGGCGCGGTGCCGTTGGCCGGCGCGCTGGTGATCGCCGTGACGCCGGGTGGGTCCGCGCCGGGCAGCGAGGCGGACCGGGCCGCCCGGCGCCTGCTGGTCAAGCGGCTGGCGCTGGTGTTCTCGCTGATCACGCTGGGACTGACCATCGCCATGATGGTCGCCTTCTCACCGCACGGGAACGAGTTCCAGTTCACCCAGAGCTACCAGTGGATCCCGCAGTTCGGCGTGCACTACGCGGTCGGCGTGGACGGGATCGCGCTGGTCCTCATCGCCATGACCGCGGTGCTGATGCCCGTGGTCATCCTCGCCTCCTGGAACGACGCGGACCCGCCCGAGAGCGAGGAGAGCGCCGCCACCACCACGGCGGCCGCCGCCGACGCCCCCGTGACCCGGCCGAGGCGCAGCGCGAAGACCTACTTCGCCCTGCTGCTGGTGCTGGAAACCATGATGATCGGCGTGTTCGCGGCGACCGACGTGTTCCTGTTCTACGTGTTCTTCGAGGCCATGCTGATCCCGATGTACTTCCTGATCGGCAGCTTCGGGACCGGCCAGCGCCAGTACGCCGCGGTCAAGTTCCTCCTCTACAGCCTGTTCGGCGGGCTGCTGATGCTGGTCGCGGTCATCGCGCTGTACGTGTACTCGGGGCACGGCGGGCACCCCGGCACGTTCCTGTTCAGCCAGCTCACCCACGTGACGTTCAGCCCCGTCGTGCAGAAGTGGCTGTTCCTCGGCTTCTTCATCGCGTTCGCCATCAAGGCGCCGCTGTGGCCGTTCCACACCTGGCTGCCGGACGCCGCCACCGCGTCCCAGCCCGG
>JAOPYP010000788.1 GCA_025964635.1 Actinomycetes bacterium
GGGCCCGGCCCGGGCGCGATGTCCCCTCCAGGCCACCCTGGCGGCGGCGCCCAGCCTCCGTGGGCAGCGGGCGCGGGCGCGATAAGGTGCCCGCGTGACTGTGAGCGTCGAGGTGCTGCGTGAAGTAACCGATGAGGTAGTCGAGGCGTTCGGCGTCCTGCTGCCCCAGTTGTCCAGCAGTGCTCCCCCGGCGAGCCGGGCGGTGCTGGAGCGGGTCGCCGGCTCGGCCGCCATCACGCTGCTGATCGCCCGCTGGGACGGGAAGATCTCCGGGACCCTGTCGCTGGCGATGTTCCCCATCCCCACCGGTCTGCGAGCCTGGATCGAGGACGTCATCGTGGACGAGGCCGCGCGGGGCCAGGGTATCGGCCAGGTCCTGACCGCGGAGGCGCTGCGTCTCGCCGAGCAGGCCGGGGCCAGGACCGTGGACCTCACCTCGCGGCCGTCCCGGGAGGCGGCGGGCCGCCTCTACGAGCGGGCCGGTTTCCAGTCCCGCTCTACCCGCCTGTACCGCTACACGTTCGCCGACCACGACGTAGCCCCCTGACCCGCGCCGTTACCCGGCGAGGCCGGCCACCGCCTCCAGCAGCCGGTCCACGTCAGACCGGTCGTTGTAGTGCACCAGGCCGGCGCGCACCGCTCCCCCGGAGTCGCGGATGCCGAGCGCGCCGGTGAGTTCCCACGCGTAGTTGTGCCCGCTCCACACGTTGACGCCGCGGCCGGCGAGATAGCGGGCGACGTCGCCGGGCGTGCGCCCCTCCACGGTGAAGTACGCGGTGGGCGCGCGGCGCGCCGCTTTCCCGTAGCTGGTCACGTGCCCCATCGCGGCCAGGCCCCCGTGCAGGATCTGGAACAGGCCCTGCTCGTAGTCCTCCACCTCGGCCATCGAGGCGAGCAGCCGCTGGCGCCGCGGGCCGGGTGCGCGGCCGGCCAGCTGGGCCAGGTGCTCGACGGCCGCGGTGACCCCGGCCAGGTCGGCGAAGGGCGGGGTGCCCTGCTCGAACCGCTCGGGCACCGAGTCGGGGGCGGGCATCAGCTTGTCGGGGCGCAGCGTCTCCAGCAGGTCCGGGTCGGCGATCACCGCCCCCACGTGCGGTCCGGACCACTTGTACGCGCTGGTCGCGTAGAAATCCGCGCCGAGCGCGGCCACGTCCACCGGGCCGTGCGGGGTGGCGTGCACCCCGTCCACGTAGCTGAGCGCTCCCGCAGCGCGCGCCTGGGCGGTGATTGCGGCCACGTCCGGCCGGGTGCCGAGGACGTTGCTCGCCGCGGTGACCGCGACCAGCCGGGTTCGCCCGGACAGCAGGTCCGCGTACTGGGCCGCGGGGAGCTCTCCTGTCGATATGTCGACTTCTGCCCAGCGGACGGTGGCGCCAGCCCGCTGGGCGGCGTGGATCCAGGGCCGCACGTTCGCGTCGTGGTCGAGCCGGGAGAGGATGACCTCGTCCCCCGGGCTCCAGTGGCTGGCCAGCGTGTAGGCCAGCCGGTAGGTGAGCGTGGTCATGTTCGGCCCGAGGATCACCCCGCCGGGACTCCCGCCGACCAGGTCGGCGACGGCCCGGCGGCATTCGGCGGTCAGCGCGGCCGACCGCTGGCTGGCCGGGAACTCGCCGCCCGCGTTGCCGAGGCCGGCCCGGTAGGCGGCCCCGATGGCGTCGATCACGCTGGCCGGGACCTGGGTGCCGGCGGCACCATCCAGGTAGGCGTACCCGTCGGCGAGGGCCGGGTAGGCCGCCCGCACGGAACCGATGTCGAATGCCATTCAGCACCATCCCTTCCACGAGCCTGCGGGCGCAGCCGGACGCCAGTGATCCCGGGCGCCGGGTCCGGGCGGTCAGCGGGGCCGCCCGCGCGGGCTACAGCAGCGGACCGGGAGAACTCCTGCCCAGGGGAATCCTCCCTGATGCGCGGAGCATGGCATGCCACGGGTCCTCGCGTACCGCCGGGCCGGCCAGCCGGCCGCCTCGCCCGCGGGCCATCGCGGCCTCCTCGGCCGCATCATCGAGCGTGGCCCCGGCCAGCAGGTGCGGCATCCCCTCTGTCCACCCGCGGAGCAGGATCTCGGGGTCCGCGGGGCGGTAGTCCTTGCCCAGCGCCCGGGCGAGATCCCAGGCGTGCAGATGCCACTCCGCGCAGGCGGCGCCCGCCATCCCGCCCACCGTGACCAGCACCTCCCGGTACTGGTGATGCGGCAGATCCCAGATCGGCAGGAGGCGCTGCGCGTACGACCGGGCCGAGGTGGCGAACGCGTCGATGTGCTCCGGCCCGGACGCGTCGGGCAGGGCAGCCAGCTCCGCGGCGTTCTGCCGGGCCAGTTTGCGGGCCAGCGTGTCCGGGTGGACTCCCCTGGCCATCAGCCGGGCCAGGCGGCTGGCGGGGGCGTCATCGAGGTACTCGTGGTAGTCATCGGCGACACACCGCAGGTGGCCGGCCAGGTCAGTGACCCGCCATTCCGGGCAGGGTGACGGCCCGAGCCACCCGGCGTCGCTGAACTGCGCGGAGAGCTGGCATATGACGGTCACGCCATCGTGAAACGCGGCGAGCGCCGGGCCAGGCGACCATCCCCGCGCCGGTGGCCTGCCCCCAGAATCCGTGCGCTCCACGGTCCCTCCCTGCCGGCCTACGGCACCGCCGCGCGAGCCCCCCGGGTTAGCCAGAGTGCCAGAGTTACCCGGCCGCCGCTACCGGGCTACGACATAGCGGCGATGAGGTGACACAGCGGTGACGTCACGATCACAGGGGAAACAGGCCCGTTTCACCGCCCTCGCGCGCTGACGCGGCAGGCCATGCCGCGCGCCACAGCCTCCCGTCCCGCGCTGGGCGCCGCCAGCGAAAATCCGGCCGCCGCCAGCGAAAAATCCAGGTGACATCGCGGCGGACCGCAACTACCGTTCTAGTAATGCCCCCCCATGAACCTGGCCGTAGCAGGCCTGCCGGCCGTGGGGCGACACCCCTGGCGTCACTCTGGCGGATCCGGGTCTATCTGCGCCCCTACCGCTGGCAGCTGGCGTTCATGCTCGTGTGCGCCATCGTGGCCGTCGGCGCCGAGATCGCCATTCCGCTGCTGACGAAATCCATGATCGATGGGGCGATCAGCCACGGCGAGCGCGGGCTGCTGCTCCCGATCGGCGCGGCCGCGATCGGCCTGGGGGCCGTCCAGGCGCTGCTGAGCTTCCTGCGCCGCTGGATGCAGGCGAGCGCGGTGACGGGGCTGGAGCAGTCCATGCGGGCGGACATCTACGCGCACCTGCAGCGGCTGCCGCCCGCCTTCCACGACGAGTGGCAGTCCGGGCAGCTGCTGTCCCGGGCGACCACGGACCTGTCGGCGATCCGGCGGTTCGCCGGCTTCGGCACGATCTTCCTGGTCACGAACATCGTCACGTTCGTCGCGGTGATCCTGCTGCTCATCCGGCTCAACTGGTGGCTCGGCCTGATCACGGCCACCGTGTTCCTGCCTGTGGTGGCGGCCAGCGCCCGGTTCCAGCAGACCTACCGGGTGCTCTCCCGGCGCGCCCAGGACCAGCAGGGCGACCTGGCCACCTACGTGGAAGAGGCCGCGACCGGGATCCGCGTGCTCAAGGCCCTCGGCCGGGGCGACGAGGCCGCCGGGCAGCATCGCGGCCAGGCGCTCGAGGTGTTCGGCACCGAGCTCCAGAAGGCCCGGCTGCGCAGCACGTTCTGGGCCGGCCTGGACCTCATCCCGAACACGCTGATCGGCCTCCTGCTGCTGCTCGGCGCCATCGCCACCAGCCGGCACGAGCTGACCCTGGGCGGCCTGGTCGCGTTCATCACGCTGACCCTGCAGCTGGTCTGGCCCATCGAGTCGATGGGCTACATCCTGGCGGGCGGCCAGGAAGCCGCCACCTCCGCCCAGCGGGTCTTCGAGATCCTGGACACCCCGCCCGCCATCACCAGCCCGGCCGGGCCCCGCGCCCGGACCGCGGGCCGCACGGACGCCCGCCGGGCGCG
>JAOPYP010000790.1 GCA_025964635.1 Actinomycetes bacterium
ACGGCTCCCGCCGTGGTGGCGCCAATCAGAATACGTCCAGGCAACGATGCCAGAATTGTCATGAGCCCCACCATAGTGCTGGTATGGCGCATAAATAGCGCAATGTCGCGCCGCCTGTTAATCCGGCGTTCACCGCAGGCGTATTTTCTGGTGCTCAGCCAGATAAGAACTTCACGGCAATTAAATACGTTTCGCCGTTTTTCGGGGGATACCGGAGCTCCGCTGCGCTGTGGGCATAGCGCGGCGGGCTGGCCCGGGAGCAGGGGGTTCCGGGCCAGCCCGCCGTGGTCTGGTGGGCGGTTAGAAGTGGGTCGGGCCCGTCCCGGTCGGCACGGGGGCCGGCGCGGTGGTGGTCGGCGTGGCCGTGGGGGTCGCGGTCGGCATCGGGGTCGCGGTGAGCGGCGGGGCGAGCGGGGCCCGGAAGTGGCCGTGCGCCACGAGCAGGCCGTCGGTGTTGCCCCTCCGGTCGGTGAAGAAGCCGACCAGGTCACCGTTGTTGTTGATGCCGTTGAGCGTGGTGGCCCCGGAGCCGTGCGGGTCGTTGACGGTCCGGAACCCGAAATCGCGGGCCCAGATGAAGCCGAACGACTTGGCGTTGGCGCCGCTGCCCACCATGTACGTGCCGACGACCTCGCGCCCGTCGTTCACGCCGAAGGCCATGGTGGAGGAGGCGCCGGGCACACTCAGCCGGTACAGGTGGCCGTGCGCGCCGAGCAGGAAGCCGTGGGTGACGCCACCGCGGCCGACGTAGAAACCGGCCACGTCGCCGCGGTTGTTGATGCCGGACGCGGTGCTGCTGACCGCGCCGGGGATCCGGATCCGGTGGAACCAGCCGCCCGGGATGCTGTAGGCGTAGGCGTGGTTGTTGCCCTTGGACCCGGTGTAGAAGCCCACCGCGATGTTGGCGTCGTTGACGCCGAGGAGCTGGTTGACCGGCGGCTTGGCGTTGTTGCCGGTGGGGAAGTTGACGTTGTGGAACTGGCCGTGCCAGTCGTAGAAGCCGAAGTTGTTGTTCGTCATGCTCTTGGTGTTCTGGGTGGACCAGAACCCGACGGACACTCCGGTGTCATTGATCCCGATGACCTGGGTCTGGATCCCGCCGGGGAAGTTCTCGTTCGTGAACGAGGACAACCCGCCCAGGCTCAGCACGTATCCCTTGTTCGGGTGGCCTGCGGCACCGGAGCCGAAATAGCCGGCGATCTGGCCGCGGTTGTTGATGCCCAGCAACTGGTTGAACGTGGGGTCGTTGCTGTTGTTCAGCTTGCTGAACGACCAGCCCTGCCGCATCTGCATCTCACGGGGGCCGCGGGCCATGTGCCCGTGGGTGTGGTGCTCCCCGTGCGAGCTGGCCGAGAGGCTGATGCTGGAGTTGCCGCTCACGGCGAGAACACCGCCGAGCGCTCCGCCCACCGCGACGGCAGCCACGCCGACCGCCGCTACGACTGTCCGTCGACTCATTCTGGATCCGCCATTCTGGGTCCACGCACGTGCGCGTCGTCCCCGTCGTATGTGGTTCTCACCGAGAATCCCTTTCCGTGCATCCAGCTGACCGCTCAGAAGCCTTTCCGGGGCGATCACGGGCGGCATGGAAACTGGCCGCGTCAGTGACGTTAGCCGCGGAGCGGCGCAATCTGGGGCACAGCACGTCCGGGGTCCGAGAACCGTAATAACTCCCCTCCAGCCCGCAACGGTCAGCGTGGGCGGCGGTGAGCGGCAGGGCCGAAAGTCCGGGCAGCCCAGAGCCCCGCCGCCGCTGGTGCGGCGGGGCGACGGGGCCCTCGGCTGGCTAGATCCTGGTCAGCCGGTGTAAGGCAGGAAGCAGATGCCGGACAGGTTCTGGGCCCCGCCGCACATCTGGCTGCCGGACTGGTTGTCGCTGGCGATCCACAGCCCGCCGCTGGTGACCAGCATGTCGTCGGCCCCGAGGCCCCGGTCCCGGCTGTAGTAGCCGGCACTGCCGTCGGGACTGACGTACAAGTTGCCGTTGGCCGGGTCCAGGCCCTCCATGCCGGGGGCGTTGTACCCGCCGTCGCCCAGGCCGTCACAGCCGTTGGAGTTCATCGAGAACCGCTCGTGCCCCCCGAAGTAGGCGGCGTTCGTGTCCGCGGCCGCCGAGTACAGCGAGTCGCAGCCGGTGTAGTTCACCCACTGGTGGAACACCGGCGCCTGGGTGGCGGGGAACGCGGCCGCCGCGTCGCACAGCCCCTGGCGCGGCGTCTGGCCGACCGGATAGCCGTTCGCGTGGTAGCCGGTCGTGCCGATGTAGACCGTCGAGTCATCCGGGGACCAGGCCGCGGCCTGGATGTAGAACGGCTCGATCCCGACGCACTGGTACGGCTGGACCGGGTCACTGCCGTCCCACTCGGGCGAGGTCCAGCCCGTCACCGTGGCGCTGGAGCCGCCCACGTTCAGCATGAGGATCTGCTGGCGTGGCACGCCGCCGGCCGAGGTGAAGTCGCCCTCGACCAGGTCCAGGGTGCCGCCGTGGCTGAGCTGCTGGTTGTAGACGCGCGTCGCGTTGGTCGCCACCCCGGGATACTGGTAGTGACCCGAGATGTTGAGGTGCAGGAAGCCGTCGCTCTTACCGGTGACAGGGCTCACGCTGACCATGTAGGGGTCGGCGGTGTCGCCGTTCAGGCCGGTGAAGTTCCCGCCGACCAGGAGATGATTGCCCGCGGCGACCATGGTCTGCACCGCGCCGGACGCCTTGGTCCCGAAGCCGGGCACCACGTTGCCGGTCGTGGTGTCGATCTCAGCGATGTTGGCGACGCTGGTGCCGTTGACCGAGGTGAACTTCCCGCCGATGTAGGCGTCCGCGCAATTGCCGTTGACGAACGCGATCGTGTTGATCGGGCTGCTGTTGTCGGAGATCGTGCCCGCGGGGCCGACCACGGTGGGCGCCCAGCTGGTCACGGTGTAGGGCTTCGTGGCCTGGAAGCTGACGATGTTGGAGCGGGCGTACGTCGTGCTGCCCTTGACGATCTGCGAGAACGAGCCCACCGCGTACATGGTGTTGCCGCACTGGACCAGCTGGCGGATCTCCTGGATCGGGTTGTTGTCACTGGCCTTCAGGTGCGGGGTGCCGCTGGCCGGCGTGGCCGACACTGCTCCGGGTGGGGGCTGCTCGCCCCCTGCTCCCTGGGCCTGGGCGGCCGGGATGCTGATCGCCATCAATCCTGACGCCGCGGCCGCGGCCGCGGCGATGAGGTATTTCCGCATGCTTTTCCCCCCGCATCGGCCCGCTCCGGTGGCCCGGACCTGGGCTGATGCCGATTTAGTCTTTCGTTAACCTACCGGAAAGACGCTTACTCGTCGCTAACGGTTCACATACTTAAACTTTACGAATTCGCCGTGCGGTCCGGCTCAGCCAAATGGGGTGCATTAACCGCGCGCCGGCGGGCAGCGGCTCCGCTGCGGGCGCGCCGCCGGACCGGCCGGCGCCGCCTGCCACGACACCGAACGGAGGACGTGTCCACATGGCGAACGAGCTTCAGGGACGCCGGATCGCATTCATGACCGCCAACGAGGGCATCGAGCAGGCGGAGCTCACCGAGCCCTGGCAGGCGGTCAAGGACGCCGGGGGAACCCCGGAACTTCTCTGCCCCCACGAGGGCCAGGCGCAGGCGTTCAACCACCTCGACAAGGCCGATGTCTTCCCGGTGGATCACCCCATCAGCGCGGCCGACCCGGCGGATTATGCGGGCCTGGTGCTGCCCGGCGGGGTGGCCAACCCGGACGAGCTGCGCACGGTGCCCGAGGCGGTGCGGTTCGTCCAGGCCATGTTCGGGGCGGGCAAGCCGGCCGCGGTCATCTGCCACGGCCCGTGGACCGTCGTCGAGGCGGACCTGGTCCGCGGGCGGACGCTGACCTCCTGGCCGAGCCTGCGGACCGACATCCGCAACGCGGGCGGGACCTGGGTGGACACCGAGCTACAGGTCTGCACCTCAGGACCGAACGTGCTGGTCACCAGCCGCAAGCCGGCTGACCTGCCCGCCTTCTGCCAGCGGCTCGTCACGGAGTTCCAGCGGCAGAGCGCTTAACCCAGGCACGCTCGAGCCAGGCACGCTCGAGCCAGGCACGCTCGAGCCAGGCACGCTCGAGCCAGGCACGCTCGAGCCAGGCCCCCGGGGCGTGGCGGGCGACGGCTGGATGATCTTCTGTGAAGATAAGGAGGGTTGGCGCAGGAGGACTTACTGAACCGATGCCGGAGTCGCTAGCCACCCATGTACGGCAAGGTCAAGGGATACGACGGCTCCGGCCCCCGCGTCGCGGCCACTGACGCCAGCTACAAGCGGGGCGTCGCGGGCATCGCCTGCGTGGTCTCCAACGGCTCCTGGGGGCTGAGCCGGTGGGGATCTGCGGTCCGCCATGACCCGAGCGGCCCGGCGGCGGTCCTGGTCGCCGAGCTGCGGGCGGTGGCGTATCTGCTGGAGGGCCCGGACCAGCCCCGGCCGCCCCAGCTCCTGCTGGACAGCACGATCGCGATCCGGTACCTGCGCGCCTGGCAGCGGGGCCGGATCGAGCGGATGCCCGACGGTTACAGCCTGCTGCCGCGCCGGGGCCCGCGGGCGGCGCCGACCCTGGTGCGGCTGGCCGGGATCATGGCCCAGCACCCCGAGATACAGCTGGGGCATGTGCACTCGCACACCGGTCATCCGCTGAACGAGGCGGCCGACGCGCTGGCCTCCCTGGCGCAGCGCGGCCTGCCCGAGGTGGAGACCCGGTCACGGGCCGAGGGGCTGGTGGAAGCGTTCGTGCGCACCTGGCATGAGCAGGCTAGCGGCGGGTGACCAGGCGGCTGGCCGCGGACGAGGCCAGGAGCGTGAGGGCGAACGGGAGGTCGTGGACCAGGTAGCGGCGGAAGAGCCGGCGCGGCTCGTTCAGCAGCCGGAAGAGCCACGCGAGCCCGGTCCGCCGCATCCACCGGGGTGGCCGGGGCAGCGTCTTCGCCGCGTAGGGGATCGCGGCACCGCAGCCGATGAACCAGGCATCCGGGCACGCGGGGGCGAGGTCCGCGATGAGGCGTTCCTGCTTGGGGAACCCGAGCCCGACATAGACAATGCCGGGTGCGGCCGCGGTGAGCCGGTCCCGGATGGCCGCGATCGCCAGCGGGTCCTGGTCGAAGCCGAGGGGCGGGGATTCCGCGCCCGCGACCCGCAGGGCGGGATAGCGGCGGCGCAGTTCCTCGCCGGCCCGCTCGGGCACGCCGGGTGCCCCGCCGATCAGGTAGATGGAGCGGCCGTGCCGGGCGGCGGCCTCGCTGAGCGAGAAGATCAGCGAACCGCCGGCCACCCGCTCGGGGAACGGGCGGCCGCGCAGCCGGGAGGCCCACACGAGTGGCATGCCGTCCGCGACGATCAGCGAGGCCCTCATGACCAGGCCGCGCAGGGCCGGATCCTGGTGCGCCTGCCGGCAGATGTCGACGTTGGGGGTGGCCACCCAGCCACCTTCGTGGCGCTGGCCAGCGGCCATGATGTGGTCCACCGTCTCGGCTTCGGTGAGCCGGTCGAATTCCAGTCCGGCCAGGGGGGCGCGCCGCCCGTGCCGGCCGGTCCCGGTCTCAGTACGCACCGGTGCCCCGGACGACCGCCCGGGCAGGCCCGTCCCGGTCTCAGTACGCACCGGTGCCCCGGACAACCGCCCGGGCGGTCTTCCACATGATCTGCAGGTCCAGGGCCAGCGACCAGTGCTCGACGTAGCGCAGGTCGAGCCGGACTGATTCCTCCCACGGGAGGTCGGCCCGCCCGCTGACCTGCCACAGGCCGGTGAGACCGGGCTTGACGGCCAGCCTGCGCGGGACGTGCCCCTCGGCGCCGACCGCTTTCTCGTACGGGAGCGCAGCCCAGGGGCGGGGGCCGACCAGCGACATCTCGCCGCGCAGCACGTTCAGCAGTTGCGGGACCTCGTCGATGGACCAGCGGCGCATCCACGCGCCCAGCGGGGTCAGCCGGGGATCACGGCGGATCTTGAACAGGACCCCGTTCACCTCGTTGATGCTTTCCAGGTCGGCCTTCCGCGCCTCGGCGTCCACCACCATGCTGCGGAACTTGTACAGGGTGAACGGGAGGCCTTCCTTGCCGATCCGCATGTGCCGGAACAGGACAGGGCCGCCGTCGGCGAAATGGATCGCACACGCCATCGCGATCAGCAGCGGTGAGAGCAGGAGCAGCGCCGCCGCCGCCATCGCCCGGTCGAAGATCCCCTTCAGGATGCGTTGGGGCCCGGACAGCTTGGCGTGGTCCAGATGAACCAGCGGGAGCCCGGCGACCGGGCGGATCGTAGTGCGCGGGCCGGCCATGTCGATCAGGGCGGGGGCCACACACAAGTCCGTGCCCGTCCTTTCCAGGGCCCAGGCCAGCTCGCGGAGCCGGATGCTGTCCATCTGCACGCAGTTGACCACGGCGACCGTGTCGGCCCGGAAGTGGTGCACGGCCGCGGTCACGCTGTCCATCCCGCCGGATACCGGGACGCCCGCGATCTCGGCCCGGTGACGCCGGCCTCCGGGCACGCACGCGGCCACGATGTTCAGGCCATGCGAGCTGTCCCGGCCCAGCGCGGTGATCATCTCTGTCACCGTGCGCTCGGGCCCGACCACCACGGCCCGCCGGGTGCAGATGCCGAGGCGCCGCTGGCGGTGCAGCCGCTTGCGGAGCCCGTACCGCGCGAGTATGTCCAGGGCGGTCAGCGAAGGCAGGGCCAGCACCACGTATCCGCGGGCCAGGTCCAGCTTCGTGGCGTAACAGAAGATCGCGACACACGCCGTCAGGCTGATGCCCGCGCGCAGGTTCCGGTGGAATTCCTCCGCGCCCGAGCCCACGATGCGGCTGTCGTACCCGCCGGACAGTGCGACCGCGGCCCACCACAGCAGCGGCATGGTGAGCGTCAGCGCCAGGTAGACGTCCGGCGGGTTGATCCGTGTGTGGTACCGGATCTCATAGGCTGCCGCCCCCGCCAGCAGGGCGCAGGCC
>JAOPYP010000793.1 GCA_025964635.1 Actinomycetes bacterium
CCGGCTCCCCTGCGGCCCGGGCGCGGTCGCGCCGGTGAGCCGGCCCGGCTGGGGCACGTCGCCGGCCTCGAGCATGTCGCTGGCGGCCGTCCGCAGCCCGCTGGCTGCGGGTCCGGGGCCGGGCACGGTCTCGTTCATGGTCAACGTGCCTCGATCACCATGGCGCCGCTGCCGTCCGGCTCGGCCTCTGGTCTCTCGATCCGGCCGTCGCGCATCCGCACCACCCGGCCCGCGGCCGCGGCCACGCTGGAGTCGTGGGTGACCAGGATGATGGTCTGGCCGCCGTCGTGCAGCCGCCGCAGCAGCTCGATGACCTCCTCCCCGCCCTCGGAGTCCAGCGCCCCGGTCGGCTCGTCCGCGAGGAGCAGCGTGGGGTCGTTGGCCAGGGCCCGGGCGATGGCCAGCCGCTGGCGCTGGCCGCCGGACAGCACGCCGGGCACGGCGCTGGCCTTGTCGCTGATGCCGAGCAGGTCGAGCAGGTCCCGGGCCCGGGTCTCGGCCATTTTGCGGCGGCGGCCCGCGATGACCGCGGGCAGGGCCACGTTCTCCAGGACCGTCATGCCTTCCAGCAGGTTGAAGAACTGGAAGACCAGGCCGATGTGCCGGCGGCGGAGCCGGGCCAGGTCGTCCTCGCTGCGCCCGGTCACCTCCTCGCCGGCCACGCTGATCTCACCCTCGTCCGCGGTGTCCAGCCCGGCCACCAGGTTCAGCAGGGTCGACTTGCCGCAGCCGGAGGGCCCCATCAGGGCGACGAACTCGCCGCTGCTCACGGCCAGGTCCACCCCCCGCAACGCGCGTACCGGCGCGTTCTCCGCCTCGAATGTCTTGCGCACGCCGCGCATAGCCAGCGCGGCCGGGCCGTCGTTCATCACGCCCCCGTCCGGGTCGTCATCTCGTTGGGCCTGGCCGCAGCCCCGGAGCCGCCGGCCAGGTGAATGATCTTGTACGCGGTCACCGGGGTATCGCGCCCCTTGACCATCTGGGCGCCGAGCGGCACCGTGTCCACCGGGCTGCTCAGGGCCCGCAGTGTCGCCTCGGACACCACGGTCTCCCCCGCCGCGGCGAACTGCTGGAGCCGCTGCGAGAGGTTCACCGTGTCCCCGACCAGGGTGTATTCCAGCCGCTCGGCCGAGCCGAGCAGCGCGGCCGCGGCCTCACCGCTGGACAGCCCCAGGCCGAGGCCGAACGCGGGCAGGCCGTCGGCGCACCACCGGTCGTTGATCCCGGCCTGCAGGGAGTGCATGACGGACGCGGCGGCCACGGCCCGGTCGGCGTGGTCGTCCTGCGGGAACGGCGCGCCGAACACCGCCATGACCGCGTCGCCCACGAACTGCATGACCGTACCCCCCTCACCCAGGATGGCCTGATTCATCGCGGCCCGGTGGGTGTTCAGCTGGCCCGCCAGCTGGCTGGGGTCGGCGTGCTCGGCGATGGTGGAGTAGGACCGGATGTCGCTCATGAGCACGGTGACGATGACCCGCTCGGTCTCGCCGATGTCCCGGCGCTCCTGGCGGAGCTTGTCCGCGAGCCCGCCGGGCAGCAGCCGGGACAGCGTCTCGCCCTGCTCCTCGCGGTCCACGATGGCCTGGTGGAGCAGGCGCAGCCGCTGCAGCGCACCGGAGTTGCCCGCCGAGACGCCCTCGGCCAGCTTGACGAACACCGCCTCGACTTCCGCGTCGACGGCCTGCGGGGCGGTCCGGCGCGCCACGGCGATGGCCTTGATCGGCTTACCCTCGGCGACCATGCTGAGCAGCTCCTCCTCGGCCCGGGTCAGGCCGCCCGGCGGGACCACCGGCGCCACCAGCGCCTCGACGATCGTGGGGTCCAGCGCGGTGCCGCCGGTGGCCACCGCGCGGATCGCGTCCACCAGCTGGTTCCCCTCGGCCACGTGGTCCTTGAGCAGGTAGCCGTAGCCCGCCGATCCCTCGGCCAGCAGCGACACGGCGTACTCGGGGTCCTCGTACTGGGACAGCACCACGACCCCGGTCCCGGGGTGCCGCTTGCGCACCTCCTTGGCCGCGTCGATGCCCTCCCGCTGGAAGGACGGCGGCATCCGGATGTCGGTCACCAGCACCTGCGGGTTGGCGGCGGTCGCGCCGTCCACCACGCCGTCGTAGTCCGCGGCCACGCCCACCACGGTCAGGTCGGCGTGCCGCTCGATGAGGGCGCGCACGCCCTCGCGGACGATCAGGTTGTCGTCCGCGAGGAAGACCGCGATCTGGCCCGCCGGAGCGGCGTCACTGTGATCCACGTAACAAGTGTTCACACACCAGGGCGCTCACCGCCAGTGGGCAGGCATGCGGGTCGCTGGTGGTAGTAGGCACACCCCCGGGGTTCCGGGCCGCCTGCGGCTAGTCACGCCGGCCGGCTGGCGGCTACTCACTGCGCAGGATCTCGGCGGGCCGGGTCCGGGCCGCCGACTCCGCGGGGACGGCCGCGACGCCCACGGCCAGCACCAGGGCGGCGGGCACCACGAGCACCAGGATGAACGGCAGCACCACGACGGGCTCGATGCCAAGCTGGCCGGCGAACAGCCGCCAGGCCACCCGGCCGCACAGGATACCGGCCGGGATCCCGAGGCCCAGCGCCACCGCGGTGAGCGTGCTGGCCTGCCAGCTGATCGCGGAGCGGACCTGGCGCCGGGTGAACCCGATCGAGCGGAGCACCGCGAAGTCGCGGCGCCGCCGCCGGACCGACGTGAGCAGCAAGTGCACGATCGTGAGCAGGGCCAGCAGGCTCAGCGCGATCCCGAGCAGCAGGGGCAGTTGCTGGACCCGGCCGAAATTGACCACGTCGGTGGGGGTGGCCGGGCCCTGGACCGTGAACGAGCCCAGCCCGGCGGCCCGGGCCGCGAACGCGTTCAACCCGGCTGCCCCGCCCGCGCCCGGACCGAACCGCACCAGCAGGGTGTCCAGCGGCGGGGCCGGCACGGAAGGCGGCAGCAGGCGGCGCAGCCCGGGCACGAGCAACGTGGCGCCTTTACCCAGGCTGAGCGTATCGCTGAGGGTGGGGAAGACCGCCGTGCCGACGATCCGGAACCGGCCCGGCGGGAAGCCGGCCAGCGACACGGGGACGCCCTGGCCGATGCGGGCGTGCATGGCGGCCAGCGTGCCCTCCCCGACCGCGATCTCGCCCGGGCCGCGGGGCAGGCGGCCCTGCATGGGCACGGGGAGCAGGTCACCGTGGTGACCGGGCAGCATGGCGATCGCATCGGCCCGGACGCTCCCGACGATCAGCGGCACCCCTGAGTACCCGGCCGACCACGCGCTGATTCCGGGATGGCCCGTCAGGCCGCGGATCGCCTCCCCGACCCCCCGCTGCTGCGTGTTGCTCACATACGCGTCCCAGGTCACCCCGTACAGCCGGGGCGTGGCCAGCAGGTGCGCCAGGCTGGCCGAGAAGACCAGCGCCCCGGTGAGCGCGGCCACGCCCACCACCGCGCTGGCCACGGTGCTGCGCACGGGCACGGCGGTCCGGCCCGCGCCGGGCTGCAAGGCCAGCCGGATGCCGAGCATCGCGGTGACTGAGCCGATTCCCGAGGTCAGCACGGCCAGGTACTGCGGCCTCCGGCGTCCCCCGGCGCTGACCGCGGCCGGGCGCCCCAGGCCTGCGATCTCCGGGCCAGCACTCGCCGCCCGCCAGGTCGGCCAGGTGGTCGCGGCCATCGTGATCAGCACCGCGGCGGCCACCCCGACGCCGAAGACGAGGCCATCGGCGCGAACCCCTGGATGGGGCTCGGCGATCCCGGCCAGGCCGACCGGCAGCAGCGGAGAGACAGCCAGCGCAGCCAGGGTCCCGGCCACTCCCCCGGCCACGCCGACCATGGCCGCGCGCAGGAAGCCGATGGCCAGCAGGGTGCGGCGGCTGATGCCGAGCGCCCGCAGGGTGCGGTACTCCACCGAGTCCAGGACGGTCATCCGGGCCAGCAACTGCCCGAGGACCAGCAGGCTGATCACCGCGAGCAGCGCGGCCACCAGCCACAGCGCGACCGCCTGCAGGTGGATGGAGCGCTCGGTGTTCACCGCCTGGGTGCTCAGCGGGTAGGTCTGCTGCACCTTGCCCCGGGTCAGCCGGTTCAGCTCGCGCTGGACGGCAGGTATGTCGGCCGCCCCGTGCCGGAGCCGGAGGGCCACCCCCGAGGACCCGGTGAAACCGGAGCGGTGCGCCCGGTAGAAGGCCGGGGTCGCCCAGATGGTTTCGGTACCCGTCCCGGTCTGTGGCGGGAACTCGGAGGGGGTCGCACTGATCCCGGTGATCCGGAACGTGAACGGCACCGGCCGGCCGGACGCGGTCAGCAGCGTCGTGCGCAGGGCGTCACCGACGCGCAGGTGGGCGCTCTGGGCCAGGGTGAAGGCAATGTCCGCCTCATCGGGCCGGGCGGGGTCAGGCAGCCGGCCGGACAAGATCCGGCGGTGCCAGAACCGGCCGGGAACTACGGTGCTCACCGGGGCGATGACCTGCGCGGTGGCCGGCGACGTCACGGTGTACCCGACCAGGACGGCGGCCTGGCGGGCCTGCGGGACGGCCGCCGCTGCGCGCAGCGAGAACCGGCCGAACGTCCGGGACTCCCCCGCAAACGAGAACAGCAGCACGTCGGGTGCGTGGCTCCAGGCCAGCAGGCCCGGGTAGGCGGCGTCGGTGCGGCGCGCGCCCGCGGCCGCGGCCTCGACCGCCCCGGCGAACGCCCCCACGATCAGGGCCAGCGCCAGCCATGCCCGCCATCGCCGGCGCAGTTCAGCGCGGAAGAACATCCATCCAGCGGCCAATGCCCTACCCCCCAGTGCCGGTGACGGCGTGACCGACGACCACCGTAGGCACGCAGGCCAGCTCACCAGGCCAGATCGCGCCATGCCTCTCATTGGGCCATGGCTCCGGGCCGCCCGGGAAGGGGGTAAGCACCACGCCATCGGTGGTGCTTACCGCACCCGCATTCACGCGCGACCACCCTGTCGGACCGCGGCCGGGGTCCCTACGCTCGGGTCATGTGGGCCCAGCCCCGCTCTGCTCAGGGCGGGCGCGGTCCGCGGGGGGTGAGGCCGGTGCGCCCAGTGCTGCGCCTCGTGGCGCACGAGTTCCGGACCCGGTGGCGAGCCTGGGCCGTGCTGGTGCTGCTGGTCGCGGTCGCGGGGGGCGCTGTGCTGGCCGCGG
>JAOPYP010000824.1 GCA_025964635.1 Actinomycetes bacterium
ACGCCACCCCGATCGCGCGGCGCCGGAACACCAGCCACGACACGGCGCCGCAGACGACGAACCACACCGCGCTGGTCAGGAGGCCCCAGAAGAACTCGCCGTAGAACGCGGGCTGGGCCCAGAACCCGTGCCAGGCCTGGAACGGCGTGCTGAGCAGCGCCATCTGCGCCCATGCCGGGAGGCTGATCAGCGTCACGACCTGGAGCACCAGCGTGATCACTATGGGTCCGCCGATCCCGACCACGCTGTTGCGGCTGACGACCGACAGCATGAGAGCCAGCGCCGTGAAGCCGAACAGCGGGGGAAGGTCCGAGACGTAGCTGAGCACGACCAGCCCCGCCGCGTGCCCCGCCGGCACGATCTGACCACCGAGCCCGACCACCGGTTCCGTGCCGGCTAGCAGGCCAGCGAGGAGATCGGTCATCGTCAGCAGCAGCATCAGCGCCAGGGCGAAGGTCAGTGCGGCCAGGAACTTGCCGGTGAACAGCTGGCCGCGGCTGTGCGCGCGGGTGAGGATGGTCTTCCACGTGCCGAAGCGGTCCTCGGACGAGAAGATGTCGCCGGCGACGATGGCGGTGAGCACCGGGCCCACCCACGCGGCACCGAAGCCAAGGACGACCAGCGGGATCGCGAAACCAGAGCTGTGCACCCACTGGCCGAAGGCCGTGTCCCCGGGAGTGGCGCTCTGCACGTGCAGGACGGCGACGGCGAGGAACGGGCCGATCAGGCCCAGGGCGGCGATCGTCCGGACCTGGACCAGGCGGCTGATCTTCGCCAGCTCCAGCCGGTAGGCCACCAGCGCGCCTGAACGCCGCTCACCGCCAGTGGGTCCGGCGTACGCCGGCCAGCGCTCGGCCGCAAGGGTCACGGTGCCTCCTGAGGGGCGGACCGGGCCCCGGACGGCCCGGAGTCCGAGGTGAGCTGGAAAAAGAGCGACTCGAGCGGCGTGACCTCGAGCTCCAGCCCGTGCACGGCGACGCCCTCCCGGCCGAGGTGCAGGACGTAGGCGTCGAGGCGGTCCCGGACCGCGTAGACGACCAGGCCGCCCTCATCGTGAGTCGAGGACTTGACCCCGGTGACATGGCGGGTCGCCTCCACGGCGGCGGCATCGTCGCTGGTGCGCAGCCGCCACACCGGCTCCGGGGCCTCAGCCCGCATGACCGAGAGGCCTCCGGCGAAGGCGACCCGCCCGTGATGCAGAACGGTGACGCTGTCGCAGATCTCCTCGACCTGGGCCGTGTCATGACTGCTCAGCAGGACGGTCAGGCCGTCCTGGGCCAGCCGCCGCAGCGCGGCCCGCAGATCCCGGATCCCGGCGGGGTCCATGCCGTTAGTCGGCTCGTCCAGGATCAGCAGCCGCGGCCGCCGGAGCATGGCCGCGGCCAGACCGAGCCGCTGGCGCATCCCGAGTGAGTACCCGCGCACCTTCTGGCGGCGGGCCCCGGCCAGGCCCGCGGACTCGATCGCCTGGTCGATGAGGCTGGCCGCGTCACCGCCGTCGAGCCCGGCCAGGATGGCCAGGTTCTGCCGGGCGGTGAGATAGGGGTAGAAGCGGGGTGTCTCGACGAACCCGCCCACCCCGTTCAGCCAGCCGGGTCCGGCCTGGGCCCGGGTGAGCCCAAACAGCCGCAGCGTGCCCTCGTCCGGCAGGACCAGGCCGAAGAGGGCCGAGAGCAACGTGGTCTTGCCTGCTCCGTTCGGGCCGAGCAGGCCGTGCACGATGCCCGGGCCGACGAGCAGATCCACCTCGTCGAGGGCGGTCGTCTCGCCGAACCACTTCGTCAGCCCACGGGCTTCCACCACTAATCCCGCTTCTGTCACGGCGCTCACCGTAGGTGTCCCGCCTGGCGGCCGGGCGAACAGAGTGAGACCGGCGGATGAACGCCTGGCCCGGCGCCGGGGAAGCCCCAGCGGCCCCTTACACACCACCGGATACAGAGGGCAGCCAAGATCTGACGCTGTGATTACGGACCAGGCGGGTGCCCGGTGGGCGCCGGATGGCGGCCGGTAGCCTGGGTCCAAAGCCACGGTCCCGCACCGCGGGCCGACCGGGATGCCTGGCGGCGGAAGCGGACCCGGGGGAAGACCAGATGGGAGACCAGCCGTGAGCCTGCCGGCGAGCCAGCAACGGATGCTAAACCGGATCGACCGGATGCTGAGGGACTCTGATCCCCGTCTGGTCGCGCTGTTCTCCATCTTCACCAGGCTCACCTGGGACGAGGAGATACCCCGGATCGAGGAAGTCCGGGCCCGGCTGGCCCGGTTCGGCGGCTGGATCGCCCGGCGCACGGAACCAGTCCGGCGGAGCATTCCCCGCCCGTCCGCCCGGGTCAGGGCGATCCTGGTCTTTCCCGCGGCGCTCGCCGCGGTGGCCTGCGCCCTGCTCATCGGGGGAAGCGGCCCGGCCGTGCACCGGTGCGCGGCCACGGTCCGGGCTCCCGCCCACGAGCTCATCATCATGGCCCGGCAGTGCCGCCTCACGCTGGCGCGGACACCCGCCCCGATCTTCGCGCACTAACCCGGCCGGCCGCCGGGCACTAACCCGCCGGCCCCCGGCGCATCAACCCGCCGGCCCCCCGGGGGACCACCCGCTACTGCGCTCCCCCGAGCGACGTCGTGGCCGGCGAACGTGAACATCCGCTGCCCCGCCGGCAGCGGCACGGGAGCCCCTGCGAACCGGTGCGCCCCGACCCCCCAGCGCGTACCCGGCTCGGACACGCCCAGCAACTCGAAGCCGCCCGCCGCGAACCAGTCGCAGATC
>JAOPYP010000834.1 GCA_025964635.1 Actinomycetes bacterium
GCCCGACTACCTGTCCGCGGTGCTCGCCGAGCGCCGGGACCGCGCCCACGCCCGGATCGCCGAGGCGCGCCCCGCCATCCCCGCCGGAGCCAGCCCACCCGCACCGGCCGGCCCGGCTGCATCCGCGGGGGCCACCGGCCACTCCCCCACAGCCCCCGCAGACAGCCCCCCGCCAGTCCCCGACTCCGACCGCCCGCCTCCCCGCCCCGGCGGCTTCCTCCCCCCTCGGTGATGCTGAGACCAGTCCCCTCCCGGCCTTTCACGCGCAGCGTGCGCCATCACGGGCAATTTGCCCGGTTAAGGCGAACGGCCGCGTGAAATGTCGCCGCAGCCGACGCGGGCGCGTCGCGGGTGGGGCTGGTGTGACTGATGAGGCAGGCCGGCCGGGAGCAGGCCGGCCGGGAGCAGGCCGGCCGGGAGCCGGCCGGCGAGGGCTCGCGGCGGCTAGGGCTGCTGCCAGGAGTCGAGGTACTCCTGCTGGGCCGGGGTCAGCTCGTCGATCGCCACGCCGGTCGCGCCCAGCGCCAGCCGGGCGATCTCGTCGTCGATGGCCACCGGGACGCGGTGCACGCCGGGCAGCAGCGATCCGTGCTCACGGGCCAGCCAGGCCAGCACCAGCGCCTGGCCGGCGAACGACACGTCCATGACCATGGCCGGGTTGCCCTCCGCGGCGACCAGGTTGACGATCCGGCCCTCGGCCAGCAGCAGCAGGCGCCGCCCGTCCGCCAGCACGTACTCGTCGGTGTGCGGCCGCACCCCGACCTCCACGCTGACGGCCAGTCCCGCCAGGGCCCGCACGTCCACCTCGACGTCGAAGTGGCCGGCGTTGGCCAGGATCGCGCCGTCCCGCATCGCGGCCAGGTGCGGCGCGGTGATCACCTCCCGGGAGCCGGTGGCGGTGATGAACACCTCACCGAGCGGCGCGGCGTCCGCCATCGGCAGCACCCGGTAGCCCTGCATCAGCGCGTCGAGGGCGCGGACCGGATCGACCTCGGTCACGATGACCTGCGCGCCGAGGCCCCGGGCCCGCTGCGCGATGCCCCGGCCGCACCAGCCGTACCCGGCCACCACCACGGTGCGGCCCGCCAGCATGATGTTGGTGGCCCGGAGGATCCCGTCGATGGTGGACTGCCCGGTGCCGTACATGCTGTCCAGCATGAGCCGGGTGCCGGTGGCGTCCGCCGCGACCGCCGGGAACGCGAGGGTTCCCTCGCTGGCCATCCGGCGCAGCCGGATCACCCCCGCCGTGGTGGACTCGCAGCCGCCCATCACCTTGCCGAGCAGGTCGGGGCGCTCCGCGTGCAGCGCCTCCATCAGGTCGCCGCCGTCGTCCACGACCAGGTCCGGCCCGGCGTCCAGGGCGCGGTGGATGTGCTCCTCGTAGGCGGCCCGGTCGGCACCGGCCCGGGCGAACACCACGGCCGCGCCGCAGGCGTCCAGCGCCGCCGCGATGTCGTCCTGGGTGGACAACGGGTTCGAGGCCGCCAGGTAGACCTCGGCGCCACCGGCACGGAGCGCCTGGACCAGCACCGCCGTTTCCGCGGTCACGTGCAGGCACGCCGCGATCGTGCGGCCGGCCAGCGGTTTTTCCGCAACGAAAACCTGGCCGATGCCGGTCAGCACCGGCATGGACCGCTGAGCCCAGCCGATCCTGGCCAGACCCGCGCTGGCCAGCCCGGCGTCCGCGATATCGGACGGGACGCCGGGTGGCCGCTCGCTCATCGGGTCGGTGATCTGCGTCAGTAGCGGTAGTGGTCGGGCTTGTACGGGCCCTCCACCGGGACGCCGATGTATCCGGCCTGCTCCTTGGTCAGCTCGGTGAGCCGGACGCCCAGCGCGTCCAGGTGCAGCCGGGCCACCTTCTCGTCCAGGTACTTGGGCAGCGTGTGCACGCCGACCGGATACTGATCCGCCTTGGTGAACAGCTCGATCTGGGCGATGACCTGGTTGGTGAAGGAGTTGGACATCACGAAGCTGGGGTGCCCGGTCGCGTTGCCCAGGTTCAGCAGCCGGCCCTCGGACAGGATGATGATCGCGTGGCCGTCGCTGAACTGCCACTCGTCCACCTGGGGCTTGATGATCATCCTGCGGATGCCGGGGATCCGGGCCAGCCCGGTCATGTCGATCTCGTTGTCGAAGTGGCCGATGTTCCCCACGATCGCCTGGTGCTTCATCAGGCGCATCTGGTCGGCGGTGATGACGTCCCGGTTGCCGGTGGCGGTGACGAAGATGTCCGCGGTGGTGACGACGTCATCCAGCGTGGCCACCTGGAACCCGTCCATGGCCGCCTGCAGCGCGCAGATCGGGTCGACCTCGGTGACGATGACCCGGGCACCCTGGCCGCGCAGCGACTGGGCGCAGCCCTTGCCCACGTCACCGTAGCCGCAGACCACCGTGACCTTGCCGCCGATGAGCACGTCGGTGGCGCGCTTGATGCCGTCGATCAGCGAGTGGCGGCAGCCGTAGATGTTGTCGAACTTGGACTTGGTCACCGAGTCGTTCACGTTGATGGCCGGGAACGCGAGGGTGCCGGAGCGGGCCATCTCGTACAGCCGGTGCACGCCGGTGGTGGTCTCCTCGGTCACCCCGCGGATGCCCTCGGCCATCAGGGTCCAGCGGTCCTTGCTGGTCTCCAGGGACCGGCGGAGCTGGCCGAGCACGACCTTCCACTCCTCGGTGTCGTCCTCGGCCGTGGACGGGACGGCCCCGGCCCCCTCATACTCGGCGCCCTTGTGCACCAGCATCGTGGCGTCGCCGCCGTCGTCGAGGATCATGTTCGGCCCGTCCTGGCCGTCCCAGGTCAGGGCCTGGTCCGTGCACCACCAGTACTCCTCCAGCGTCTCGCCCTTCCAGGCGAACACGGGGATGCCCTGGGGGTCCTCCGGGGTTCCCCCCGGCCCCACCGCCACCGCCGCCGCGGCGTGGTCCTGGGTGGAGAAGATGTTGCAGCTGGCCCACCGGACCTGCGCGCCGAGCGCGGCGAGGGTCTCGATCAGGACGGCGGTCTGGATGGTCATGTGCAGCGACCCGGTGATCCGCGCCCCGCGCAGCGGCTGCGCCTCGGCGTACTCCTCCCGGACCGCCATCAGTCCCGGCATTTCGTGCTCGGCGAGCCTGATCTCCTTGCGACCGAAGTCGGCCAGCGACAGATCGGCCACCTTGAACGGGACGGATTCGGCAGGCATGACACTCCTCAGCAGGGTCACGGATAAGTCGGCTCTCCCGACCGTAGGGCACGGGACACCCCGGGCGCAGCCCTCAGGCGGGTTTCTTGACAAAAGAATGTTAGATTCAGTCTATGCGGATCACGGAGGCCGCCCAGCGGCTCGGCACATCACCCCGGATGCTCCGCTACCGGGAGGCGCTCGGCCTGCTGCCGCCGGTCGGGCACGGCCCGGGTCACCGCCAGTTCCGCGACCAGGACGTGGCCGCGGTGGCGCTGGCCCTGGAACTAGAGCGGCGGCTGGACATCAGCCCGGCCGCGCTGGCCTTCGGCCTGCGGGTGCTGGCCGAGCCCGGGGTCCGGGCCCAGGTCGCCGAGCTGGGCCGCCGGATCGGGCGGGTCCCGCCGCCGGGCAGCGCGCTGGAGTTCGAGAAGGAACGCGCGCTGCGGCTGCTCAGCATGGGCCGGCGCCCCGGCACGCCGGCGGCTACCGGCGCCCGGCGCTGATCAGGGCGAGCCGCCGGGCCGCCGCGGCCGGCGCACCGCACGGATGGCCGGGTCGGTGGCGTCGGCCTTGCCCGGCCGGTAGATGTCCGGCTCCAGGTAGATCATCTCCGCGATCGGCACCGCGCTGCGGACCCGCCGCTCGGCCGCGTCGATCCCGGCGGCCACCAGCGCCGCGCTGTCCGCCCCGCTGATCGCGATCTTGGCCGCGACGAGCAGGCTCTCCGGGCCCATGTGCAGGGTCCGCAGGTGGATCACCCGCTGCACCTCCGGGCCGGACTCCAGGGCCGTGACGATGGCCCGCTCCAGCTCCGGACTGGCCGACTCCCCGATCAGCAGGCTCTTCATCTCGACCGCCAGCACCGCGGCCACGCAGCCGAGCAGCACGCCGATGGCCAGCGAGCCCGCGCCGTCCCAGGCCCCGTTGCCGGTGATGACCGACAGCGCCACGCCGACGGTGGCGAAGACCAGCCCAGTCAGCGCGGCGAGGTCCTCGAGCAGGATGGCGGGCAGTTCCGGGGCCTTGGCCCGGCGGATGAACGCGGTCCAGCCGTTACGGCCGCGGACCAGGTTCGTCTCGTGCACCGCGGTGCGCAGCGAGAAGCCCTCCAGCACCATCGCGATGCCCAGGACCACGAACGCCACCAGCGGCGAGCGGACGTGCTCCGGGCTCATGATCTTGTGGACGCCCTCGTACAGCGAGAACACCGCGCCCACCGTGAACAGCACCACGGCCACGACGAACGCGTAGAAGTACCGTTCCCGGCCGAACCCGAACGGGTGCTCCTCGGTCTGCACCTGCCGGGCCCGGCTGCGGCCGAGCAGCAGCAGGGCCTGGTTCCCGCTGTCCGCCAGGGAGTGCACCGACTCTGCGAGCATGGACGCCGACCCGGTGAACGCGAACGCGACGAGCTTGGTGACGGCGATGCCCACGTTCGCGCCCAGCGCGGCCAGCACCGCGCGCAGTCCTCCGGAGCGGGGCTCTCCGGCGCGTGTCTCAGACATGCTGTGCGTCAGGCAACTGTGCGTCCAGGCAACTGTGGGTCAAACACCTAGGCGATCCGTTCCTTCAGGTCGCTGATCACGCCGACCGGGCCGGGGTCAACGCCGATCGCGATGCCCAGGTACACGGTGGCGTAGTCGATGAGCTGGAGCAGGCCGGCCAGCCGCTGCAGCGCCGTCTCGCCGTCCGCGGCGAGTTCGCTCACGCCGATCCCGTGCTGCTCCGCCAGTTCGGCGGACACCTGCCGCCTTCGGGCCACCTGGGGATGCTCCTGGCTGTCGCGCAGCAGCACCAGCCGCAGCGGCACCGCGGGGCGCGGGTCCTCGTCACCCGGCACCTGGGGGCCGGTGGCCGCCCACGGCGCGAACGGGCCGTCGAACACCACCACCTGGTTGTGGTTGGCTTCCGGCAGCACTCCCGGGATCGCCGGGTACTTGGCGTTCTCGTTCAGCTGGCAGGCGAACCGGGTGGCCGCCACCCCGGTCAGCGGCGAACTGCCCCAGATCATCGGCAGCGTGCCGTCCAGCTCCAGGGCCAGCGTCTTGGCCGGGTTGACGAACGATTCACTGTCCGGACGGCAGAGGTGGGAGACCCGCTCCAGGTCGGCGGCGGCGGTCTCGAGCGTGTCCGCCGGGATGTCCGCCACCCCCAGCCGGTCCGCGACCACCATCAGCGGCACAGCCAGGCCCCACAACGTGAACCGCGGCATGCCCTCGGGCTGGACCGGGACGAACGGGGCCCGGGCCTGCTCGGCTATCCGGGCCAGCGGCGACCCGGCCCCGCCCACCCCCAGCAGCGGGCAGCCGCGGCGCACCGCCCCCTCAGCAGCCGACAGGGTTTCCTCCGTGGTGCCCGAGCAGGACACCGCGATGACCAGGTCGGCCGCGCCGACCCAGGCCGGCAGCCGGTAATCGTGCTGCGCGATCACCGGCGAGGCGGAGCCGGGGCCGCAGACGGCGGCGAGCACCTCACCGGCCACCCCCGAGCCACCCATGCCGGTGACCACGATCGACCGCGGGCGGCCCGCCGAGATCACCGCACCCAGATCGGTCTCCGCCGTGACCCGCGCGGAGGTGCGCACCTGGGCCGCCGCCGACGCCACCTGGCGGAGCACGCCGCCCGGATCGGCGGCCTCCACCAGCGCCGGGTCGTCCAGGCGTTCCTGGGCCGTGAGGGTCACGGTTGGGCGCCCGGCTGCCGCGCCTCGTCCACCAGCAGCACCGGGATGTCGTCGCGCACCGGGTAGGCCAGGCCGCAATCCGCGCCGGTGCACACCAGCTCGCTGGCCGCCTCATCCACGCGCAGCGGTGCGTGGCACTTCGGGCAGGCGAGAATGTCGAGCAGCCAGTCGTCGATCTTCACTAGTTCTCCAGACGGCGTGAGTCTCACGGACGCTCGGGCGCTCCGGCTGGCGACGGCCGCCGCGCGGTGAGCGGCCCCGGTGACCCGGGGCTAACCGCGCACGATGCCGAGCACCTCGTCGCGCAGCCTGAGCATAGTGTCCTCTTCGCCCGCCTCCAGGTTCAGCCGCAGCAACGGCTCGGTGTTGGACGGGCGCAGGTTGAACCACCAGCCGTCCCCGGTGATGGTCAGCCCGTCGAGCTCGTCGGCGGTGACGCCGGGGCGGCTGGCGAATTCCGCGCGGACCCGGTCGGTCGCCCCGGCCTGGTCCGCCACCTCGCTGTTGATCTCGCCGGTGGCCACGTACCGGCCGTAACCAGCCAGGATCTCGGACAGGGGGGCCTGCTGCTCGCCGAGCGCGGCCAGCACGTGCAGCGCCGCGAGCATCCCCGAGTCGGCGTACCAGAAGTCACGGAAGTAGAAGTGGCCGGAGTGCTCCCCGCCGAACACCGCGCCGGTCTCGGCCATCCGGGCCTTGATGAACGAGTGCCCGACCCGGGTGCGCACCGGGGTGCCGCCGTGCTCGGTGATGATCTCGGGCACCGCGCGGGAAGTGATCAGGTTGTGGATGACGGCGGCACCAGGTTCGCGGGCCAGTTCCCGGACCGCGATGAGCGCGGTCAGCACCGAGGGCGAGACGATATGCCCATGCTCGTCCACGACGAAGCAGCGGTCCGCGTCCCCGTCGAAGGCCAGCCCGATGTCGGCCTCTGAATCGATCACCGCACGCTGCAGGTCGCGCAGGTTCTGCGGCTCGATCGGGTTCGCCTCGTGGTTGGGGAACGTGCCGTCCAGCTCGAAGTAGAGCGGCACCACGGTGAGGGGCAGGCCCGCGAAGACCTTGGGCACGGTATGCCCGGCCATCCCGTTGCCCGCGTCCACGGCCACCGTCAGCGGCCGGATGGCAGACAGGTCGACCAGCTTCTTGAGGTGGGCCGCGTACCCGGAGAGCAGGTCCCGCTGCACGATGACGCCGGGGGTGCCGTGGGACGGCGGCAGGCCCCGGGCCGCCGAGTCGCGCAGCTCGGTCAGCCCGGTGTCCGCACCGACCGGCCGGGCGCCTTCCCGGCACAGCTTGATCCCGTTGTACTTGGCCGGGTTGTGGCTGGCCGTGATCATCGCGCCGGGCATACCCAGGCTGCCGCTGGCGTAGTACAGCATGTCGGTCGAGCCGAGGCCGCCTTCGATCACGTCGGCCCCCTGGGCCGCCGCGCCCCGGGCGAACGCCTCGGCCAGCGGCCGCGACGAGGTGCGCATGTCGTGCACGGTGACCAGGCTGGGGGCGCCGGTGAGCCGGACGAACGCGGCCCCCACCGACTCGGCGACCTGCTCATCGAGCTCGTCGGGGACGATCCCGCGGATGTCATACGCCTTGAAGATCTTCTCGTAGGAGCCCACTGAGGCTCTGCCTCCCGTATCTGACCTGGGAACCACGCACCCGGTTCCGTTGCGTCTCTATATGGCTCGCCCGCGCCGCACACTGCCGCAGCCAGCGGGGCCCCGGCGCCTGCTTCCTGAGGTGCTGGGATATCTGTGCCCAAAATATTCCGCGGGGACCCGGCCCCGCCCTGCGGCCAGCGGCCGGCTGGCCGCCGGGAGCACGGACACCGAGCCTACCGGCCCGCCGGGCGGCAGGAGGGGCGCTGGCTACCTCAG
>JAOPYP010000840.1 GCA_025964635.1 Actinomycetes bacterium
CCGGCTCACGCAGGCCGCCCGGCTCACGCAGCGCGCACGGCTCACGCCTTCTCCAGGAACTTGGCCTGTTCCTCGTCCAGCAGGGCCCGGATCGCGCTGACCAGCGCGGGCTGGCCGGCCAGCCGGGGATCGGCGTCCACCACCGCCTGCGCCTCCGCCCGGGCCTGCACGATCAGTTCCTCGTCCCGGAGCAGGGTCAGCATCTTCAGCCCCGACTTGCGGCCCGCCTGCACGGCGCCGAGGACGTTTCCCTCGCGGCGCTGCTCGAGGTCGAGCCGGGACAGCGCGAACCCGTCCACGGTGGCCGCGACCGCGACCAGCCGGTCACGCGCCGGGCTGCCCGGCGGTGAGTCCGTGACCAGCAGGCACAGCCCGGGCTTGCCGCCCCGGCCGACCCGGCCGCGCAGCTGGTGCAGCTGGGACACGCCGAACCGGTCGGCGTCCACGATCACCATGATGGTGGCGTTCGGCACGTCCACGCCGACCTCCACGACCGTGGTGGCCACCAGCACGTCCACGGACCCGTCGGCGAAGGCGCGCATCGCCGCGTCCTTGTCCTCGGCGGGCATCCGCCCGTGCAGCATGCGCATCCGCAGCCCGGCCAGCGGGCCCCCGGCCAGCTCGGCCATCAGGTCCACGACCGACCGCGGCGGCCGCTCGGCGTCCTCCTCGTAGAGCTCGTACTCACCGTCGGTGCCGTCGTCGCCGGCCGCCTCTGTGTCTTCTCCGGTGTCCTCCCCCGTGTCCGCCCCCGGGGCAGGCTCCCCGGCGCTGTCCTCGGCGCCGATGCGCGGGCAGACCACGTACGCCTGGCCGCCGCCCGCCACCTCCTCGCGGAGCCGCTCCCAGGTCCGCGCGAGGTAGTGCGGCTTGTCCGCGGCGGGTACCACGTGCGTGGTGATCGGCGCCCGCCCGGCGGGCAGCTCGACCAGCGTGGACACGTCCAGGTCGCCGTACACCGTCATGGCCACCGTGCGCGGGATCGGCGTGGCCGTCATGACCAGCACGTGCGGGCGGCTGCCCCGGGCCCTCTCGCGCAGCGCGTCCCGCTGCTGCACCCCGAACCGGTGCTGCTCGTCGATCACCGCCAGGCCCAGATCATCAAAAACGATCTGATCGTCGAGCCGTACCCGGTGATACAGCAGGGTGTGGGTGCCGATCACGATGCCCGCCGCCCCGGAGGCCACCTCCTCCAGCGCGGCCCGGCGCACTTTGGCCCCTTGCGACCCGGTGAGCAGGGCCACCCGGGTGGCATGCTCCGCGCCGTCGAGTTCGCCGGCCCGGGCGAGCGGGCCGAGCAGTTGCGTTATTGAGCGGTAGTGCTGCTGGGCCAGGACCTCGGTGGGCGCGAGCAGGGCGGCCTGCCCGCCGTCGTCGATGACCTGGAGCATGGCCCGGACCGCGACCACGGTCTTGCCGGAGCCCACCTCGCCCTGCAGGAGGCGGTGCATCGGGTGCTCCCGGCACAGCGCGGTGGTGATTTCCTCGCCGGCGGCGAGCTGGCCTTGGGTCAGGGCGAACGGCAGCCGGGCGTCGAAGGCCTCGAGCAGCCCGCCGCGCCGGGGGATCCGGGGCGTGGCCGGCAGCGCGTCCTCGGCCCGCCGCCGCTGGGCCAGCACGGCCTGGAGCACGAACGCCTCGTCCCACTTGAGCCGGAGCCGGGCCGGCTCGATCTCGGCGTACTCCACCGGGCGGTGGATGCCGTGCCAGGCAGCCAGCTGGCTCTGCAGCCCGTGGCGGGTGCGGACCTCCGCGGGCAGCGGGTCGTCGGCCATATCGAGCGTGTCCAGAACGGTCCCGATGGCCTTGGCGATCTTCCAGGACGCCATCTCCCGGGTGGCCGGGTACACCGGGATGATCTGGGCCGCGTGCTCGGCGGCCATCTCGGTGCCCGGGTCGGCGGTGCCCAGCAGTTCGCAATCGGGGTGGATCAGCTGGCGCTTGCGCCCATAGGAGGACACCTGGCCGGCGAACAGGCCATGCAGGCCGGGCTTCATCTCCCTCTCCCGCCACGGCTGCCCGAAGAAGGCCAGGGTCAGCGTCCCGCGGCCATCGGTGACGGTCACCTCGGTGAGCTTCGCGCGCCGGTTCTTCATCATCCGGCTGGTGACGGCGGAGATCTGGGCCAGCACCGTGACGTGCTCGCCGTCGCGCAGCGAGGCCAGGTCGGTCAGCTCACCCCGCTGCTCGTAGCGGCGCGGGTAGTGCCGCAGCAACTCGCCCACGGTGTGCACGTCCAGCGCCCGGGCCAGGACTTTGGCCGTCTTCGGGTCGAACTCCCGGTCGAGCCGGTCATCAAGCCTCGCCATGGCCTCACAGGATAGGCTGCGCCTGCGACAGGAACGCCCGGCCACGCGGGCCAGCCCGCCAGGGCCAGCGCTGATTCGCGTTCCGGGCCGCTGGTCGGTTATCCTGAGCGCTGCCCGAGGGCACGGCTGCGGCGGAGCGTCTCCGCCCGGAGAGCCTGGGCCCGGGCACATCGGCCATCATCCGAGTTCTGCAAGGGAGCACCCCGTGTCTGCTGTCTGCGAGATCTGCGGCAAGGGGCCGGGATTCGGCAACAACGTCTCCCACTCCCACCGCCGCACCCCGCGCCGCTGGAACCCGAACATCCAGATCGTCCGGGCCACCGCGGGGGGAACCCGCCGTCGTATGCGGGTCTGCACGTCCTGCATCAAGGCCGGCAAAATCACCCGCTAACCGGCCGCCGCCGCCCCGGGCCCGGCAGCAGCCGCTGCCCGGGCCCGACCGCTACGGGGTGGCGAACGCGCAGGGCGCGCCGTCCAGCGTGCAGCCGGACGGCGGGACGGGCTGGCCCTCCACGATGACCATGAGCCGTACCGCGGCCCCGGAGCCCCGCGCCTGACCCCAGCCGGGCCAGGTAACGCCCCGGGCCACCCCGGTACCGCTGCTGCCCGGCTCCCAGTGCGCGCCCTGGACGCCGTCGATGTGCGCCCCGGGGTAGCCGAAGGCCAGGCTCCAGGCGCGGGCTCTCGTCCCGTTGAGACCGCTGATCGTGATCTCTTCGGCGAAGCCTCCCGGCCAGTGCTCGACCTGCTGGTACGTGATGCTGACCGGCTGGCTGCTGACGCCGGGCCGCGGCGCGCCACGTCCCCCGCCCGCGGAGGCGGTGCCCCCGGGCCGGAGCGCGGGGGCCGGACCGGAGGCGGCCGGGTCGCTGGGCGTGATGTGCACGCCAGGACGGGCCGAGGCCAGCGTGCCAGCGTGCGGTTGCTGGACATGGCAGTCCCCGGACACGCACTGGTTGCCGGGGAGGGGAGCGCTGAAGTGCAGCACGGTCCGGGACATGTTGGCGGCCAGGAACGCGGCCACGATCAGGCCCAGGCCAGCGGCGAACGTCGGGGTGACCACGAGCCTGCGCAGCGCCGGGCTGATCCGCCTCCGGCCCGGCCGTTCCCGGGCCGGGCGCTCCCGGCGGGGCGGCTCTTCATCCGGCGCCGGGCCGTCCGCCCCCCGCATCCGGCGGGCCGCCCCGG
>JAOPYP010000002.1 GCA_025964635.1 Actinomycetes bacterium
GTCGGCCAGGAAGACCATACCGAGCAACACGGCGAGGCCCAAGATCGCGACAACCGCCGTCAGTATCATCCCCGTCGTCGTGCCCAGGAGCTGCACCTTCGATGTTCTGACCTCTGGTGGGTACACCCTGCTCTCTCCTGTTCGGCTCTATCTCCTATTGCCGGCTCGGCCGCCCGCAGACAGGACTCATCGCGGAAACCGCGTGTGGTCTTGCCGGGCGCCGAGCAGCTACCAGCTCGGCACACATCCACAAGGCGCTGCCCGAAAGCGGTGCGGGGGCCGGCCCGATTCGCGGGCCGGCCCCCGTCCGGCGAACTAGCTCAGGACGTCCTTGATCTTCCCGGCGAGGCCGGTCTCGGTGCCCATAGCTGGGCCGCTGGGCTCGCCCATGGCACCGTCATAGGTGGCATACAGCAGCGGGTCGGGGGCCGGCGCCGAGGCCAGATCGCCCAGTGGCTGAGGGTCGGCCAGGTAGCCGAACTCGTGCCGGCCATCGGGCTGGGGGCCGGCCGCCCAGCTACCGTCCTGCCCAGAGGTGCCGTCAGAGAGGTGCCAGGTGGCGCTGGCGTGCTCGGCGTATTCCTCGTCGAACAAGGCATTCGGCGCGACAGCGGTCTCCAGCCCGTCGGCCTGCAGCTCCTCGATCGCCTTTAGCCACAGGTTCTGGTGCAAGGTGTCGCGGGCCAGGTTGAACCGCAGCATGTTGCGGACGCCGTTGTCTTCGGTCATGTGGTACAGCCGGGCGGTCTGCAGCCGCCCTTGCGCTTCGGCGGCGGCGTTGGCGCGGAAGTCAGCCAGGAGGTTCCCGCTGGCCACGATGTACCGGCCGTTCCATGGATAGCCATTGCTGTCGGCGAGCAGGGCACCACCGCCCGCGACGATGGCCTGCTGCGGGTCCATCCCGCCCAGCACCGCGCCGACCACCGGATCGGCCAGGGCGGCTTTCGTAGTCGCAGTAGCCGGGGCGCCTTCCAGCAGCCGGGCCACCATGGTGGCGATCATCTCCACATGGCCGATCTCCTCGGTGGCGATATCCATGATCAGGTCCTTGTACTTGCCGGGCATTCGGCAGTTCCAGCCCTGAAACAGGTACTGCATGGTCACGGTCATCTCGCCGTAGGCGCCGCCGATCAGTTCCTGCAGCTTGTGCGCGTACACCGGGTCGGGCTGGTCGGGCCTGGACTCGAACTGCAAACGAGAGGTGTGCCTGAACATCAGCAGCGGCCCCACTTCCATGGTGGCGCCCGCAGTCACACGCCCGGCTATCCGGGGTCCTGCGAGCTGTGCTCTGAGGCCGCGTTTTGACCCTGGCCCGGCCCACTGCCCACAGATGAGGTGGCCATGCACCCCTGGCCTAGAATTCCAGTCGGCCGCCCGGTCAGAGCGCCCGTCAGCAGGAAGGAGGATTTAGATGAGCGCCACAGAACGAGATGACATCAGAGATGTCATCGCCCAGACTTTCGTGGCCATTGGTACTCTCGCCCGTGCGCTGCACGTCGAAGACGCCCGCCTCGAGCCAACACTCAATGCCATCACCGCCCACGCGGCAGCCGCGCACCCGGCTGCCAAGGACGCCGGGCTCATTCTCCTGATCGGCGGAAAGCTCATTCCCCAGGCCACGACGGGGCGGGCGCCCCAGCTCCTGGACATAAAGCAGCAGGAAACGGGACGGGGTCCCTGCATCGAGGCCGCGCGTAGGCAAACCCTGATCTGCATGAACGACCTTCAGCGTGATCCACGCTGGCCTGAGTTCTCCGCCGAGGCGCAAGCGTGTGGCGTGAGCAGCATGCTCTGCGCGCCCCTGTGGGCCAACGAGCGAACACTGGGAACACTCAGCCTGTACGCGACGCATTCAGGGGCGTTCGGTGAGCACGACGAACGGATCATTGAGCTATTCGCCACGCTGGCCGCGCTGGCCCTTGCTGAAGCCCAGCGAGCAGACCATCTCAGGGCCGCCCTGCTCAACCGCGACGTTATCGGCCAGGCCAAAGGCATCATCATGGAGCGCTACAACATCAACGCAGATGCTGCCTTCAGCACCCTCACTCGCATCTCGCAAGACCGGAACATGAAGCTTTACGAGATCGCCCGCCACGTCGCAGAAAGCCGAGACCTCCCCGATACAACCGAGCAGTGACCTGGGGTGGTGGACGGTCAGCGGTCCTGCGGGGGACTGGGCTGGCCTTCTGAGCGAGCTTCCCGGTGACCACTCGCCAGGGTTCTGCGCAGCTTACCATGTAAGTTGACGTCGTAAGCTTACAGTGTTACTTTGGTTCGTACCGCCGCCTCAGCTGAGGCGGCGCCTTGCCGGCGGCCAGGAAGAGGCTGTTCCGGCCTTTTCTTTTCCTGGGAGAATCATGAGTACGTCAACCGGTACTGGCTACAACGCCGAGGGCCGCGGCCCAGAGGGCAGGCCCAGCACCGCCAGTTACACCAGTGGCACGCCGGCTCACGTCGAGCCCCGCCGCAGTACGGAAACCAAGGCATCGTTCAAGACCACTGAGCTCATGATGTATATCGCCGCCGTGGTCGGCGTGCTCCTCGCATCGCTGCTGGTGGGGACCACTCACGCGCACACCGACTATTTCCGGGCTGACAAGGCCTGGTTCTACATCGTGCTGCTGACCATCGGCTACATGGTCAGCCGCGGCCTGGCCAAATCAGGCAGCCGCGAGCATTACAACGGCTCCTGACGCCAGGCCGTCCGTGATGTGGTTAATCGTGGAGTAGCACGGCTAACCACCGGTGCCCCGGTCCAACGGACCGGGGCACCGTCGGTGTCCCAGCCGGGCCGGCCAGCCGACATCGATCCCGCCGCCTGCTGACGACACACTACGAGCGCGGTCGTGGAGGGCCTGGATCAGGTCCGGCCGGCGGGAGTGAGCTCTCCCTCGGCGAGCTGGCGGTCGAGCCGGTCACCCTCGATGTCGGGGTCGGGGACGTACCTGGAGAACCACTTCGGGTGGTACCAGATCCTGGACCCGGCAATCGCCATGATCGCCGGGACCAGGGTGAGCCGCACGACGAAGGCGTCGAGGAACACCCCGGCGGCGAAGCTGAAGCCGATCGCCTTGATGGTCGGGTCCTTGGTGAACATGAAGGCCGCGAAGATGGAGAACATGATCAGCGCGGCCGCGGTGACCACGCGGGCGGACAGCCCGGTGCCCCGCTGGACGGCGCGGCGGGCGTCGCCGTTCCTGGTGTATTCCTCCTTGATCCGCGACACGACGAACACCTCGTAGTCGCTGGACAGCCCGAAGATGATGGCCAGCATGATGATCGGCAGGAAGCTGATCGTCTCGGACGGGGTGATGCCGAAGATGTGCTGGCCCCAGCCCCACTGGAAGATGGCGACCTGCGCGCCGAGCGCTGCGGCCATGGAGAGGAGGAAGCCCAGGATCGACTTGATCGGCACCAGGATCGTCCGGAACGCGAACGTCAGCAGGATGAAGGCCAGGCCGACCACGGTGATCAGGAAGACTGGCAGCGCGGCGGACAGCTTGGCCGAGACATCGATGTTCGACGCGGTGGTGCCGCCGATCAGGATGTTCGCGCCGGTCTGGCCTTCGATCGCCGCCCGGTCGCCGCGTAGCGTGTGGACGAGGGCGGCGGTGGCCGGGTCGTCCGGCCCGGAGTCCGGGATCAGCCTGATCAGCGAGATGCCGTTCTCCGCGGCTACCGGGGTCACCTTCGCGACGCCGGGATACCTGGTGAGTGCCGCCGCGATCTGCCCGGTGGCAGCGGGGGTTCCGGCGTTCTGGGCAACGACGAGCAGCGCGCCGTTGAAGCCGGCGCCGAAGGCCCTGGTGGTGAGGTCGTACGCCTTGCGCTGCGTGTCGCTGGCAGGCTTCGATGCCCCGCTCGGCAGGCCCAGGTGCACCGACAGAGCCGGGATCGCGAGGACGCCGAGCAGGGCGATCCCGCTGATGAGCACGGGCACGCGGTAGCGGACGACGAACCGGGCCCAGCGTGCGCCCGCCGTGCTGTCCGGATCGGCAGCCGACCGGCGTGCGACCCGCCCGGTGCGGGCGCCGAGCCCGGGCAGCCGGGTGAACGTGACTATCTTGGGGCCGGCAAAGCCGAGCATCGCCGGCAGCAGGGTCAGCGCGATCAGCAGCGCGACGGCGACGGATGCGGCGGCGGCCAGGCCCATGACGGTGAGGAACGGGATGCCCACCACGGTCAGGCCGCACAGCGCGATGATCACGGTGAGCCCGGCGAAGACGACAGAACTGCCGGCGGTGCCCATGGCCACGGGCACCGACTCCTCCGGCGTCATGCCGTTGAGCAGGTTGGTGCGGTGCCGGGACAAGATGAACACGCCGTAGTCGATACCGCACGACAGGCCCAGCATCAGCGCCACCGTGGTCGACGCCGACGCGATCGACACCACCGACGCGACGGCGGTGATGCCCATCAGGGTGGTGATCACGCCGATAATCGCGCCCAGGATCGGCATGCCCGCGGCCGCGAAGGCACCAAAGGTGATCATCAAGATGCCGAATGCGATGATCAGGCCGATCAGCTCCGGCACCTCGGAGATCACCGTCCGCCAGCCCGGGTAGACGCTGCCGTTGTATTCGACCTCCACGCCGGCGGCCCGCACCGGCTTCATCGCGGCGGACAGGGCGGTGAGGCTGGCGTCCTTCACCATGGCCGCCGGTGCCGACCACTGCACGGTGCCCAGCGCGACCTTGCCGCTCGGCGAGATCTGCCTGCTCTTGTCGGGCGTCACGACCGCGGAGACCTGGGGAATCGATCTGACCCTGGCCATCGCCGAATCGATGGCCCTCTCGAGGGCCGGGTCAGCGACCTTCGCCGTGCCCCGGGCGGCGAAGACGATCGTGGTCTGGCCGCCGCTGAACGCCGGCAGCCTGGCCTGGAGGACGGCCGCCGCGTTCTGGGATTCGGTGCCCGGGATCGTGAATGTGTCGTTGGTCTTCCCGCCGCTGAGCTGAGCGACCGCGATGGCCGCGATGGCCGCGGCCAGCCAGACCGCCAGGACCAGCCGCCGGCGCAGGAACGCGAAGCGGGCGAGTCGGTACAGATAGGTCGACACGGCGGATCTCCACACCTAGAGGACAGGTCCGGCCCTGACCCTACGGCTTTCACTAGCCGAGCGTCAAGTGACTGACCAGCCAATCGTACAGTGAGTGACTTTCCACAGGGCTAGTGACTCACTGGCAGCAGTTGTATGCTGCATGCGATCCACACACAAGGAGCACACCGATGGCAACGCCGGTCCGGGGGATGTCCTCCCGCGCGCTACAGGCCGAGCAGACCAGGCAGCAGATCCTCCAGACTGCGCAGCACCTGTTCGCGGAGCATGGCTACGATGCCACCTCGCTGCAGATGATCGCCGACGAGATGGGGCTCACCAAGGCTGCCGTCTACTACCACTTCCGCGCTAAGACCGACATCCTGCACGAGGCCTTGCAGCCTGGAATTGAGCGCCTGCAGGATCTGCTCGACGAAGCGGCCGCGATCCGCGGGCGGCGCGCCCGGACCGAGCACATCGTGAACGGCTTCACCGACTTCCTCATCCAGAACCGCCGCTACGCGGCGGCGCTGGCATCCTCTGATCCGGCCGGGAAGCGGAACAAACTGGACGACGAGTCGACGACGATGCAGGCGACGATGCTACGTCGCGCCCTCAGCCTGCTCTTCGGCGACAACCCGACCGGCGCCGAGCGGCTTGCCTTCAACACGGTGTTCTTCATCCCCGAGTGCCTGCCCAATCTGGCCGACCTGACCGACGATGAACTGCACCAAGCGCTCCGCACGACAATGCTGCGCGTTCTGCGGATCTAGCCAGGACGTCAGCTGTTCTCCTCGGACCGGGAACAGCCCAGGGCTGGGTCAGGGGGTTGCGCCGCCGGGCGCGTCCGGGCCGGTGCCGCCCTTCCACTGCGCGGAGCCCGCGTCCCACGTGGTGTAGGTGTAGGGGTTGTCGAGCACCTTGGTCGCGGGGATCTCCGGGTGCATGCCCTCGGCCCACGCCTCCGGCCCGAGCTGGCCCTGCAGGTACTCCACGGTCTCGTCCACCACCTGGCGGGCCTTGGCCAGCCCGCCGCCGTCCAGCTGGTGCGCGGACTTGACCACCTGGCCGTTGACCAGCACCGTGTGCACGTCGCCGCGCTGGGCCTGGAAGGCGACGTGGCCGTAGGGGTTGAGCAGCGGGAACGAGACCGGCGAGGTGTCGTTCTTGATCAGCACGACGTCGGCCTTCTTGCCGGGTTCCAGGCTGCCGACGACCGAGTCCAGGCCAAGGGCCCTGGCCCCGCCCCGGGTGGCCCAGTCGACCACGTCCTCGGCGCGCAGGTGGCAGTGGGTCACGGTCTCCTGGCGGCCGTGGGCCTCCAGGTGCTCACGGGAGCGGTCCGCGCCCAGCGTGGTCCGCATGGCCGAGAACAGGTCGCCGCTCCACCACACGCTGGTGTCCATGGACAGCGAGACCGGGATCCCGTGCTCGCGGAGCTGCCAGGTGGGCGGGTAGCCCTGGCCCGCGCTCTGCTCGCTCTCGGTGGACACCGAGGCGGTGCCGCCGGTGGCAGCGATCCGGTGGTAGGAGTCCCGGGTCAGGGTGGCCGCGTGCACGTAGATGGTGGACGGGGTCATGAACCCGTGCTCGTGCATGAGCCGGATCCCGTCGTCATTGGTCGCGCCCCAGACCCCCGCGTGCGTGGTGACCGGCACGCCCAGGTCACGGGCGACCTCGAACGCGGCCCTCTCGGGGAACGCCGGGTCGCCGGTCACGTCGAAGGCCATCTGGAAGCCGAGCATGTCGTTGGACGTGCCGAAGTGGCGGCTGACGAAGTCGCGGAACTCCGGCGCCGCCGACCACTCCCACGGGCCCTGCTGGATGTTGCCGTAGGCCAGCACGAACCGCCCGGGCACCTCGGTGAGCGCCGACACGGCGGCCTCCGCGTGGTCCACGGTCTGCAGCCCGTGCGACCAGTCGACGGTGGTGGTGACGCCCGCGTCCAGGGCCTCCAGCCCGGACAGCAGGTTGCCCGCGTAGATGTCCTGCGGCCGGAAGGTCTTGCCCCACTGCAGGTAGTACCAGACGAAGTACTGGGTCAGCGTCCAGTCCGCGCCGTATCCGCGCATCGCGGTCTGCCACATGTGCCGGTGCGTGTCGATCATGCCCGGCATCACGATGCCGCCGGACGCGTCGATCTCGGTGGTGCCGGCGGGCACCTCCAGGTGCGGGCCCACGGCCTCGATCCGCTCGCCGGCCACGAGGACGTCGCCGCCGTGGTGCACGGTGTGCGTGTCGTCCATGGTCAGCACCGTCGCGTTCCGGAACACCAGGGTCATGGCGGACCTCCACTCTGAGGCGGGCAGGCTATCGGCGTATCGGGGACGGACAGCTGTCCGCACAACGGCCGCACAGGACTAGTCCGGAAGCGTGGCCGGTTCACGGACCGATGTCAAGGGTCCGATTACGGGCGCGGCGGATGGGGCAGGATGTGCCCCTGTCCGCGATACGGACGGCCCGGCGGGGACACGCTACAGTCGTTCCCGGCGCACCCACCGCTCAACGCCAGCGGCCAACCCAGCCGCTCAACCCCAGGGTCCGGCAGGCGCAGCCGCCACCGCGGGCCCGCACAGGAGAGTCCTCATGGCCCGCCGTGACGCCAGCCCCGATTTCATCGAGGCGCTCGCGCGCGGCCTCGACGTGATCCGCGCCTTCCAGCCGCATCAGCCGGCCATGTCACTGACCGCGGTGGCCGGCGCGGCCGGGCTGGCCCGGCCCACCGCCCGCCGGGTGCTGCTCACGCTGGAGCAGCTGGGTTACGTGCGGTCGGCCGGCGGGGCCTTCGAGCTGACCCCCCGGGTGCTCGACCTCGGCATGGCCTACGTGCTGTCCCGCGGCCTGTGGGAGGTGGCCCGGCCGCACATGGAATGCCTGGTGGCCCGGACGCACGAGTCCTCGTCCATCGCCCAGCTGGACGGCCCGGACATCGTCTACGTGGCCCGGGTGGCGGTGCCGAAGATCATCGCGCTGGCGGTGACGATCGGCACCCGGTTCCCGGCCATGCCCACCTCGCTGGGCAAGGTGCTGCTGGCCGCGCTGCCGCCGGAGGCGGCCGAGCAGGTGCTGGCCGAGCCGACCCGGTCCGGGATCACCGCCCGCTGGCAGCCCGGCCCCGCCGAGCGGGCCGCGGAGCTGCGCGAGGTGCGGGCCCGGGGCTGGTCGCTCACGGACGAGCAGCTCGCGGGGGGCATCCGCTCGGTGGCCGCGCCACTGCGGGACGGGAACGGCCGGGTGATCGCGGCGCTGAACGTGACGGTCCACGCGGCGGAGACCCCGGTGGAGACGCTCACCGGCGAATTCCTGCCGCTGCTGCTGGCCACGGCCGGTGCGATCAGCGCGGACTGGGCACGTTACCAGTCAGCGCCGCAGGTCACCCTGCCGCTGCCGGGCGCCTTGACAGCCAGCACGGCCGCCAGCAGACTTCAGGTCGCCGGACAAGTGTCCGCTCAGCGGACATCCGGGTAGCCAAATGAACAAGCAGGAAGATAACGAACCGTCCGGAGGACCCAGTCGGCGGACGGGAGTGGAGCCAGCGCCGATGATCCAGCCCGACCCGACTCCCGGCGCGCCCGCCGGACCGCTGTCCGGCGTGCTGGTGGCCGACTTCTCCCGGGTGCTGGCCGGCCCCTACTGCACCATGCTGCTGGCCGACCTCGGCGCCGACGTGATCAAGGTGGAGAGCCCCGGCGGGGACGACACCCGGCAGTGGATGCCGCCGGTCACCGAGGACGGCCGCTCCACGTACTACCTGGCCATCAACCGCAACAAGCGCTCGGTCGCACTGAACCTGAAGGACCAGGGCGACCTGGCCGCCGCGCAGGAACTGGCCCGGCGGGCCGACGTGTTCGTGCAGAACTTCAAGCCCGGCGGGCTGGCCCGCTACGGCCTGGATTACGACTCGGTCAGCGCGACGAACCCGGGCGTCGTGTACGCCTCGATCAGCGGGTTCGGCTCGGGCGGCGGCAGGGACCTGCCGGGCTACGACCTCATGGTGCAGGCCATGTCCGGGCTGATGAGCCTGACCGGTGACGCCGCCGGCCCGCCGTTCCGGGCCGGGATCTCGGTGTTCGACGTGATCGCCGGGCTGCACACCGCGATCGGCATCGTGGCCGCCCTGTACGACCGGGCCGCCACCGGCGCCGGCCAGCACGTCGAGGCCAACCTACTGTCCTCGGCCCTGTCCGGGATGGTCAACCAGACCAGCGCCTGGGTGACCGGCGGCGTGGTCCCGTTCCGGATGGGCAACGCGCACCCCAGCCTCTTTCCCTACGAGCCGCTGCCCACCGGGGACGGCGAACTGATCGTCACCGCCGGGAACGACGCCCAGTTCGCCCGGCTGTGCCAGGTGATCGGGGCCCCGGAACTGGCCCAGGACCCGAGGTTTGCCCGCAACGACGGCCGGACCGCGAACCGGGACCAGCTCAAGCCGCTGCTCGCTGAGCGGCTGGCTTCGAGGACGGCCAAGGAATGGTTCGACGTGCTGATCGCGGCGGGCGTGCCCTGCGGGCCGATCAACACGGTGGACGGGGGCGTGGCGTTCGCGGCCGAGGTCGGCCTGGACCCGGTCGTGATGGCCGGCCCGCCGGGCAACAGCATGCGCACCGTCCGGCATCCGCTGACGTTCTCCCGTACCCCGCCGCGCTACCATCTCCCCCCGCCTAAGCTCGACGAGCACGGCGCGGAGGTGCGGGCCTGGCTCGCCGGCCCAGACACCCGGGAGGACAGCACGCAGGAGGAAGGCACCGCATGACGCAGCCCGGCCCGGTCCCGCGCTTCCCCACCTCGCTGGGCACCTCCAGCGAGACGACGATCACCCTCCTCGGCCAGGACCTGGCCGCGGACCTGATGGGCAAGGTGGGCTTCGGGGAGCTGGCCCTGTGGCTGGTCACCCAGCGGCGGCCGACCGCCGCCCAGGTCCGGGTGTTCGAGGCCGTGCTGGTCGCGCTGGCCGACCATGGGTTCACGCCGACCGCGATGGCGGCCCGGCTCACGTACCTGAGCGCCCCCGATTCCGTGCAGGGCGCGCTGGCGGCCGGCCTGCTCGGCGGCGGCTCCCGCTTCCTGGGCGTCACCGAGGACGCGGGCCAGTTCCTGGCCGCCGCGCTGGCCGGGGCCGGCCAGCCGCTGCCGGCTGACGACACCGGGTGGGACGCGCTGGCGGTCGGCGCGGTGACCAGGGCCCGCGCGGCGGGGAAGTTCATCCCCGGCCTCGGCCACCCCGTGCACAGGGTCACCGACCCGCGTACTCCCGTGCTGCTGCGGATCGCCGAGGAAGAGGGCCTGCGCGGCCCGCACCTGCGGCTGTTCGAGGCGATCGGCCGGGTCCACCCGGAGATCCTCGGCCGCACCCTGCCGCTGAACGGCGCGGGCACCTGCGGGGCCGCGCTCGCCGACCTGGGCCTGCCGCCCGCGCTGCTGCGCGGCTTCGCGCTGCTGGCCCGGACCGCGGGGCTCCTCGGCCACCTTGCGGAGGAGCAGCGCCGCCCGGTCGGCATGGAGATGTACATGACCGTGGACCGCAACACCGAATACCTTCCCCCCGACCCCGCCTAGGGCCCAGCACCGCTGGAGCCAGCCGAGCGCGGTCCCGACACCCGAGGGAGCAGCCATGGCCACCGTCGCCGCGGTCATCGCCTCCACCCACCACCCGTTCTACTACCGGGCGAGCACCTCGGCCGGCGCGGACCGGCCCCCGTTCGCCGACGAGTGGGTGGCCAAGATCGAGGCGTTCCGGGAAACCCTGACCCGGGCCCGCCCCGATGTGCTGGTCATGGTGGGCTCAGACCACTTCCACCAGCTGTGGCTGGACAACATGCCGCAGTTCCTCATCGGCAAGGCGCCCTGCTACGACGCGAACTGGTACAACGAGGAACGCGAGTTCGGGCTGCCCCGGATGTTCCTGCCCGGGCACGAGGAGCTGTCCGGCTACCTGCTCCGCGAGGGCATGGACGCGGGCTTCGACCTGGCCTTCAGCAACGAGCTGCGGATCGACCACAGCATCACCTGCCCGCTGATCACGCTGCGGCCCGGCGCGGACCTGCCCATCGTGCCCATCTACACCAACATCTTCGCCCCGCCCATGCCGCAGCCCCGCCGGTTCGTGGAGCTGGGCCGGACCATCCGCGAGCTGGTGGAGTCCTGGCCGTCCGACCAGCGGGTGGCGATCATCGGCACCGGCCACCTGTCCCTGGAACTCGGCGGCCCGCGGCAGTTCGGCCCGCACGGCCCGGACCCGGAGTTCGACCGCAAGGCGGTCGAGTGGATCTCCTCCGGCGACCTGGACTCGGCGCTGGCCCAGGTCAGCCTGGACAGCCTGTGGCAGCCCGGCAACGCCACCCACGGGTTCATGGACTTCATGCTGATGATGGGCGCGGCCGGCGCGGGCGTGAAGGCCGACTACACCGACTCCCTGGACCTGTTCCACACCATGGAGGCGTACTTCACCTGGTACCCGGAGGGGACGGCAGCGCGGTGAGCAAGTACCTGGTCAACAAGTTCCTGTACACCATCGACCGGGACCCCGAGCTCGTCGAGCGGTACCGGGAGGACCCGCGTGGCACGGTCACCTGGTGGGAGGCGGAGCGGGCCAACCTGCTCCTCAACTGCCCGGGCGCGGAGCGGAGCACCTGGCTGGAGTTCACCGGCCCCGAGCGGGAGGCCCTGGCCACCCACGACTACGTGACGCTGTTCGAGATGGGAGCGCACAACTTCCTCACGCTGACCCTGTTCATCGCGCTGTTCGAGCGGGACTTCGAGGAGCCGCTGGCCTTCCAGCGTGAGTACGCGGACCGGCTCAGTCACTGGTCCCTGCCCTACCCCGACATCTCCACCTGACCTGACGGTCCCCCCGACTACCGGTAACGATGAGGATGCTGTGATGACCACTGTTCCTGATTCCCACCGTGACCTGCTGTCCGCGCAGGTCGGCACCCTGGCCACGCTCGGGCCAGACGGGCGCCCGCAGCTCTCCGAGGTCTGGTTCCTGGCCGAGGGCGACACGGTGTCCATCTCGCTGAACACGTCGCGGCAGAAGACCAGGAACCTGAGAGCCAACCCGGCGGTTAGCTTCCTCATCCTGGACCTGGCCAACCCGTACCGCTACCTGGAGATCCGCGGCGACGCGGAGATCACCCCGGACGACGGCTACGTGTTCGCCGACAAGGTCGGCGCCAAGTACGGCTCGGACCTGCGGGCCCATGACCAGCCGGGCCAGTCCCGGGTCGTGGTGACGATCAGGCCGGTCCGGGTCAACGCCGTCAACATGGGCGGCTAGGTCGCGTCCCGGCCCGCGGACTGACCCAGGCCGGGTGTGTCCCGCACCCATCCGGCCCAGCCGCCGAGCGCCTCGTTGATCCGGATGCCCGCCTCCACCGCGACCCGCAGCGACTGGGTCTGCGGGCTGACCCCGTACTCACCGCGGTCCGGGCGCGCCGGCCGAGGCGCCGCTACACCACGGGGAACGACGCCCGGGTGTCCGGGATCCTGGCTCACCTGCCGGCCAGCCAGCGTGACCGGCTGCTCAGCGCGGTCACCGGGCTGGGGAAGATCAAGGCCCCCGCGGGGGCCGGCTGAGCTGGCGCCCGCCCGGAGCTCGCCGGGCCGGGCCTCAGCTGTCCTGGCTGACCGGGCGGCGGCCGGTCTTGACCATCACGCCGTACAGGTGAGTCACCTCGAGCCGGACCACGAGCCGCTGGTTGGTGATCATCTCCTCGTCGAACGCGGCCCGGTCGATCTCGCCGTAGAAGCAGGAGTGCACTTCCAGCAGTTCCTCGATGACGTCGTCGCCCGGGATCCCGGCCACCCCGGACAGGGTGACCGGCCCCTCGGCCACCGCGTAGTTCCAGAAGTCCTCGCCGCTGACGTGCAGCGCCCCGCGCGGGTCGCGGGCCAGGTTACGGCCCTTGGCCCGGTC
>JAOPYP010000011.1 GCA_025964635.1 Actinomycetes bacterium
TCGGCTGCTTCGCGCTGGATGGCACCGAATGGGTGTCCATGTATCCGACAAATATATTCAGCGGCGTGGCGGCCGATGCCGTTTCTATCATCCCGGGTGCGAACTGGAGCAACGCCAGGACCAGGGAGACGGCTAGGCCTAGGGTGACATTCCGCAGAGCCCGGGCCCGACGGTGTCCAGCCCTGACTCCAGCCACCAGGGCTGGCCGGCCGGACAAGATCGACGCTGGACGCTTTCCCTGGATCTCGAACATCAATGCCCCCGCCCCGTGGCGCAGCCCGGCGTCACCGGCCGCTGAATACGTGTTACCACCACAATCGGGCAAGGTCCATCATCAAAAATGCTGAGATTTGGCGCCAAATAGTGCGGCCGGCCGGAGGGATACCTCCTAGTTCAAGATCGTTAAGATGCCCGGGGCGGCGGATACGGTGAACCAGTTCCTCAGCGCCGAGCCGGCGTCCCTCGACTCCCGCCGTTCAGTTCGCTCCAGGAGTCATAGGACAGCCGCCACCAGCACGGTCGCGTTCGCAAAGCGCTCCTGCAGGTGCCTGCCCTTCAGGCCATCCTCCCCGTGCTCGCAGCTGATCAGGGACGCCGTCCGCTGAGTTCCGGCATGTCGCGGCCGAGGCGTAGCCGGGACTGGCGTGATCGCTGCCGATTGGCTGTCGGCGGGCCTCGGATGGCATCGGCCTCGTCAGGCCCGTCGGCGCTGTACGTTGCAACAAGCGGTGGTGCCGAGAGTGGAAGGCGTGATGCAGGAGGCCGTCGGGGAACGTCCCGGCCGGGGTCGGCCGCGCAGCGAGCGCGCCCGGGCCGCGATCCTGGCCGCGGCGACGGAGCTCCTGGTGAGCGGCGGAGTCGACGCAGTGACGATGGAGGCCATCGCGTCCCGGGCCCGGGTCAGTAAGACCACGATCTACAAGTGGTGGCCATCGCGCGCTCATGTGATCCTGGAGAGTTTCTTCAACCGGGCCAGGCACACGATGGCGGTCGATGAGAACGCCTCGCTCCAGGAGGTCCTCACCGCCCAGGTGATGTCGCTGACGCGGCTTTTCCGTGATAGCGACGCGGGGCCGCTCATGGCCGATCTGATGGCCGCCAGCCAGGCCGATCCTGACATCCGGGCCGCACTGGACGAGCAGTGGCTGCGCCCGCGCCGGCAGGTCGGGGCCAGCCTGCTGCGGGCGGGGATCGAGCGAGGCGAGCTGGATGCCGGCATCGACATCGCCGCCGCGGTCGACCAGATTTTCGCCCCTGTTTATTACCGGCTGCTGCTTGGGCACGAGCCGCTGCACGATGCGCTGGCGGCGACTCTCGTCAGGCAGGTACTGGACGGGCTGCGGACCCGACCGCAGCCGGGTGAAGGGCCCGGGTCCCCGCGGCAGCAGCCCGCGGTCGGGATGTGAGCTGCAGGTCGGCTTGCTGGAGGGCGCGGATGGTGAGGCCGATCTGGCGGACGTATTCGGCACAGCCATCACAGCCGCTGAGATGCTCTTGGAGCTTGTTTTTGAGGTCTGGAAGCACCCCGCCGTCGAAGTAGTCGGTAACGAGATCGAGGAGCTCCTGACAGGCGAGCCCGTCTGGCTGCGTCACAGGGTCGCCTGTCGCCGCCGCAGGTGGCGGGCGATGCAGGGCGGAGACGATCAACAGCAGCCCGATGAGCATCAGTAAGGTGATCAGTAAGGTGATCGTCACCCCGGTCATCGTGGTCGGAACAGACATCTACGGGCTCGACGCCGACGGTATCGGCTGCGGTATCTGAGCCAATGCCGCGGAGGCGGCAGCTGCCGAATCAGCGTCGTACCCTCGACCTGTGAGTCAGTTATCAAACGCCGTGCGTTGTCAGTTTCCTGCAGGCGCGGTGCTTCTAACGTGCGCGATACCCGGTTGGAGCCGCACACCTCGACCAAGACGGCCCAGAAGAAGAGACCGAGCGAGTTAACACGGGAGGCGGGCAGCAGTGGAAGGCTGGTGCTCGGTGGAAGACCTGACGTACTGGGGGTTCATCCACTCGCCGGTGGTGATGGCCAACGAGGCGCACAGCGGCCTGACCCGCTGCATACGCACCCGCGAAATCGGCGCCCGGATCATCCACTCGGCCCACCAGGCCGGGGTCAGGCGGTTGGCGATGGAAGCGCTGCCCTGGCCCGCCATCGACTCACCAGGGCCTATCCGGGACATCCCGCCCACTGCCGGTGGGTATCTCGCCCAGCCGGACATGCGCAGGCTGATCACCACAGCGCTGGAACTGGGCTGGAGTCTGTGGGCGTATGAGGCCACCATCGAGCCTGGCCAAGACCAGGCTGAACTGCTCAGCCGCGAGTTCACCAACTGGCGGGAACGCGAGCAGGCCAAGAATCTCTGCCAGCTACTGGCCGCGGCACCCGACGAGCCGCTCCTGGTCTGGTGCGGAAACGGTCACGCCTGCAAACAAGCAGACAGCGAGTGGGTCCCGATGGGTTACCACTTCGCCGCCATGTCCGGCATCCAGCAGTTCGTGATCGATCAGACGGTCACCATCGACTTCACCGACGAAGGACCCTGGCCATGGGTGGATGAGCTGCTCGCCGCGCTCGGCGACACGTTGGCAGCCCACCGCGGGACCGCTGGCATCCTCCGCGACCAGGCACCCCCGCCGCTAGATGGCTGGGCTGGCGTGGATGCCGTAGTCGTCTCCACCGAGAACGCACTGAGATAGGCGGCTTACGGACGACAGTCATCGCGCCGCCATTGCAGATCTGCCTCAGGCTAGCCATGCCGGGCTTGGTGTCGGGGGGGTTACTGGCCTGGCGGATTGAACACGATGTGCCCTTCGGCGTGCGTGATCGCTGGGCCGTCGGCGATGTGCCGGACGGTGCACGAGGTGGCGCAGCGGATGACGATGGTGCGGGCGCTTGCCTCGGTCGCGACCAGCAGGTCGCCAGCCCGGACGCCCGACTTGACCAGCTCCGGACCGGGCAACCGCAGGATGCTGTTTGTCCCCGGATGCTTATTCCCCTTGGAGTAGCGGTCGGCGAGGAACGCCGAGCCGCTGCCGCTGAAGCCAGGTGGCACGAAGCCCGTGCTCTCGACACCGATGTCGCCGCCACGCGGCAGACCAGATACGGCCAGGGTGGCCACCGTGCCATCGGGCCTGACGGCGAAGATCCGCCCGCCCGTCTCGCTGGGAGCGATAAGGTCGCCGCCGTAGCTGCCGAATGAGGCCGGAGCGACTGTGATGCCGCCCTCCATGGCCGGGGCATGAGTGGTGATCGTCTGAATGCGGCCGGTGCAATCGACGGCCAGCACGGCCGTCTTGGCCTGGTTCCTGGCTGTGACAAGGAGCTTGTGACCGAAATGCCCGATGGGGTCGAACGTGATCCCGTTCGGCACCTCCGTGGCTGGCAGGGCCGCGAAACGCCTGGCCAGGCCGGCCGCGCCAATCCCGACGATTCCTGGGCGCCTTCCCGGCTGAAGGGCGAAGATCATCCCCTGGGGGAACGAGCACTGCGCGCCGGCGACCCGGCCGCTGCCGGCCAGCGCGATGTACGGCTCACCCCCCATCGCGGTCGAGTAGCCACCTGGCCCACGCGCGAACGGCGTCAACGCGCCAGAGGTGCCCAGGATGAACAAGCGCCCGGCTGCAGCCACAGTGAACGAGCCGTCACCCCGCGGCCCGGCCAGGTCGACCACTCCCGGAACATGCCGGAAACGAACCCACTGCCCTGGCAGCGCCGGGGCACTGGGCCCGCCGGAGGTACACGCGGCCAGCGTCACGCTCCCGGCCAGAGCGAAGAAGACGGCCCGCGTAAGACGGCGCTTCACAACGCCCAACTCTACGCAGCGGCCCACCACAGCCGGCGCGCCTCCTGAACAAATCCCGCGCCCACAAGCGAGGGTTAACGCCGAGAGGTCCCGACTTCCGCATCTGCGGCTCCTGGGCATGGATCCGTGGACTTCAGCCCACGAGATCAACGGTGAACAACCGCCTGGTCGGCCTGCCCTCAGCCTGGCTGCGA
>JAOPYP010000023.1 GCA_025964635.1 Actinomycetes bacterium
CCCGTGACGATCCGGGCGCCGGGGAGGCCCCGGCCGGCCGCCCCGGACCGGCCCCGGAGGCGCCGGTCCCCCCGTGCTGCCGCGGGTTCCATCCCGGGGCGCCCAGCGCGTCGAACGGGATGGTGCCGATCTCGTCCCAGCGGACCGTGTCGCCGCGGAACACCGGCCCCGCCACGCAGGACCGGACCATCCGGGTCACGCCGTCGTCCCCGACGACCGGCAGGACACAGGTCATGCAGACCCCGATACCGCAGGCCATCGACTCCTCGACCAGCGTCAGCACGGGGATGTCGTAGCGGCCGGCCAGCGCCGTCACCTGGCGCAGCATCCCCATCGGGCCGCACGCGTAGATCACATCGGTCCGGGCCTCGTGGATGATCTGAGCGAGCCGGTCGGTGACGAGCCCGCGCACGCCCATCGATCCGTCCTCGGTGGTGACCGCCGCGGTCCGGCCGTTCCGGCGCGCGCTCAGCGCGCCGAACACCCGGTCCGCGCTGGCCGCGCCGAGCAGGAAGTCCACCTGGCAGTCCCGGCTGCGCAGCCGGTCGGCCAGCGGGAACAGCGGCGCGCTGCCGTAGCCGCCGCCGACCAGCAGGCAGCTCACCGGGTCCCGGGGCACCGGGAAGGGCCGGCCGAGCGGCCCGGTCAGGTCGATGACGTCCCGGGTGCGCCGCTCAGCCAGCCACCGGGTGCCGGGCCCCTTCGCGGCGAACACGAACTCCACCGTCCCGCCGTGATCGGGCCGCACATCATGGATGGAGAACGCCCGGCGGAGCAGCATGGACGTATCCGGGCCGCCGACCGCGACCCCGACGAACTGGCCGGGCCTGAAGCGCGCCGCGATGCCCGGGGCGACCACGGTCATCGCGTAGTACGCGTCTACCTTCCGCACGGTCAGCACGGTGCCGCGGACCTGGACCTGGACGGCGTCCGGCTCGTTCTCGGCGGCGGTCATGGCGCCGCCCCCGGGGGGACCGGGGGCTTGCCCCCCCGGACCAGCAGGGCGTACTCCTGCAATGACCGCACCCCCACCTCGCCGCGCTGGATGGCCTCGATGCCCTGCACCGCGGCGCCGAGCCCTTGGACGGTGGTGACACAGGGCACCCCGCGCCGCACCGCGGCGGTCCGGATCTCGTAGCCGTCCAGCCGGGGACCTGACTGCCCCGGGCTGCCGAACGGCGTGTTCACGATGAGATCCACCTGGCCGGCGAGGATCCTGGCCACGATATCGGGCTCGCCGTCCGGGCCGGGGCCTTCGCTGTGCTTCCGGACGATCGTGGCACGAACGCCGTTGCGCCGCAGCACCTCGTAGGTTCCCTCGGTCGCCCAGATCTCGAAGCCCAGGTCGGCGAGGCGCTTGACCGGGAACACCATGGACCGCTTGTCCCGGTTGGCGACCGACACGAACACCCGCCCCTTGACCGGCAGCGGCCCGTAGACGGCCGCCTGGGACTTGGCGTACGCGGTGCCGAACACCTCGTCGATCCCCATGACCTCGCCGGTAGAGCGCATCTCAGGGCCGAGGACCGTGTCCACGCCCTGCCCGCGGACGTCGCGGAACCGGCCGAACGGGAGGACCGCCTCCTTGACCGCGATCGGCGCATCCAGGGGCAGCGTGCCGCCGTCCCCCGCGGCGGGCAGGATGCCCTCGGCCCGCAGGTCCGCGACACTCGCGCCCAGCATGATCCGGGCCGCCGCCTTGGCCAGCGGCGTGGCCGTGGCCTTGGACACGAACGGCACGGTCCGTGACGCCCGGGGGTTGGCCTCCAGCACGTGCAGGACCCCGGCCGCCATCGCGTACTGCACGTTGAGCAGCCCGCGCACCCCCACGCCCCGGGCGATGGCCTCGGTCGATGCGCGGATGCTGGCGATGTCCGCCCGGCCCAGGGTGATCGGCGGCAGCGCGCAGGCCGAGTCCCCGGAGTGGATGCCGGCCTCCTCGATGTGCTCCATCACCCCGCCGAGGAACAGTTCCTCCCCGTCGTACAGGGCGTCCACGTCGATCTCGATCGCGTCGTCGAGGAAGCGGTCGATGAGGACCGGGTGCCCGGGGCTGGCCGCCGCGGCCCGGCCGACGTAGTCCTCCAGGGTGGCGTCGTCGTAGACGATCTCCATGCCCCGCCCGCCGAGCACGTAGGAGGGCCGGACCAGGACCGGGTAACCGATCTCGTCCGCGACCACCTTGGCCTCCTCGTAGGACACCGCGGTGCCGTACCGGGGCGCGGGCAGCCCCGCGGCCTCCAGTACCGCGCCGAACTCGCCGCGGTCCTCGGCCAGGTGGATCGCGTCCGGGCTGGTGCCCACCACCGGCACCCCCTCGGCGGCCAGGGCGCGGGACAGGCCGAGCGGGGTCTGGCCGCCGAGCTGCACGATCACCCCGGCCACCGGCCCGCTCTGCTGCTCCGCGTGCACCACCTCGAGGACGTCCTCCAGCGTGAGCGGCTCGAAGTACAGCCGCCCGGAGGTGTCGTAGTCAGTGGACACGGTTTCCGGGTTGCAGTTGACCATCACGGTCTCGTAGCCCGCGGCGGTCAGCGCGAACGACGCGTGCACGCAGGCGTAGTCGAATTCGATGCCCTGGCCGATCCGGTTCGGCCCGCTGCCCAGGATGATCACCTTGGGCAGCCCGCCGGGCGGCACCTCGGTCTCCTCGTCGTAGGTGGAGTACAGGTACGGCGTCCGGGCGGCGAACTCCGCGGCGCACGTGTCCACGGTGTGGTACACGGGGCGGATCCCGAACGCGTGCCGCAGCAGCCGCACCTGATCTTCGGGCAGGCCCTTGAGCTCCCCGATCTGCGCGTCGGAGAACCCGGCCCGCTTCGCCGCCCACAGCGCGCCGGTGTCGAGTTCCGGGCCGGGCCGCGCGGGCGCGGGCGCCCCGGCCGCCCCGGCCAGCCGCGCGGCGATCTCCTCGATGCCCAGGATCTGGTCCACGAACCACGGATCGATCCCGGTCACCCCGGCCACGTCGTCCACGGTGGCCCCGGCCCGCAGCGCCTGGTGGACCGTGGACATCCGGCCGTCGTGCGGGACGGCGCAGCGCGCCAGCAGCTCGCCGGAGTCACCGGGCGGCTGCGCCCAGCTGAACGGGGCGGCCCGGTCCTCCAGCGAGCGCAGTGCCTTCTGCAGCGCCTCCGGGAAGCTCCGCCCGATGGCCATCGCCTCGCCGACCGACTTCATGTGCGTGGTCAGCTCCGGGTCCGCGCCGGGGAACTTCTCGAACGCGAACCGCGGCACCTTGACCACCACGTAGTCCAGCGCGGGCTCGAAGCTGGCCGGCGTCTCGCCGGTGATGTCGTTGCGGATCTCGTCCAGCGTGTACCCGATGGCCAGCCGGGCGGCGATCTTGGCGATCGGGAAGCCGGTCGCCTTGGAGGCCAGCGCCGAGGACCGGGACACCCGCGGGTTCATCTCGATCACGACCATCCGGCCGGTCCGCGGGTGCACCGCGAACTGGATGTTGCAGCCCCCGGTGTCCACCCCCACCGCGCGGACCACCGCGATGGCCACGTCGCGCATGTGCTGGTACTCGCGGTCGGTCAGGGTCATGGCCGGGGCGACCGTCACCGAGTCCCCGGTATGCACGCCCATCGGGTCGATGTTCTCGATCGAGCAGACCACCACCACGTTGTCGTGGCGGTCCCGCATCAGCTCGAGCTCGAACTCCTTCCAGCCGAGGATGGACTCCTCCAGCAGCACCTCGGTCACCGGGCTGGCGTCCAGCCCGGCCCCGGCCAGCCGGCGCAGTTCCGGCTCGGAGCGCGCGATGCCGGAGCCGGAGCCGCCGAGCGTGAACGACGGCCGGATGACCACCGGGTAGCCGAGGTCGGCCGCGGCCGCCAGGCACTCGTCCATGGCGTGGCAGATGTGGCTGCTCGGCACCTCGCTGCCGAGGCCGGTGACGATGTCCTTGAACCGCTTGCGGTCCTCGCCGGCCCTGATGGTCTCGATGCCGGCCCCGATGAGCTCCACGCCGTACCTGGCCAGGACGCCCGACTCGTGCAGCTCGACGGCCGCGTTCAGCGCGGTCTGCCCGCCGAGGGTGGGCAGCACGGCGTCGGGCCGCTCCTTGGCGATCACCTTCTCCAGCACGTCCTGGGTGATCGGCTCCACGTAGGTGGCGTCCGCGAACTCCGGATCGGTCATGATCGTGGCCGGGTTGGAGTTCACCAGGCTGACCCGGATGCCCTCCTGGCTCAGCACCCGGCAGGCCTGCGTGCCCGAGTAGTCGAACTCGCACGCCTGCCCGATCACGATCGGCCCGGACCCGATGACGAGCACCGACCGCAGGTCCTCACGCCTGGGCATGCGCACCTCTCCCGGCTCCGTCCATAAGGGCACAGAATTTCTCAAACAGTCCGGACGCATCATGCGGGCCCGGCGCGGCCTCGGGGTGGTACTGGACGCTGAACGCCGGCTGGTCCAGCAGCCGGAGGCCCTCGACCACGCCGTCGTTGAGGTTGACGTGGGTGATCTGGGCCGGGCCGAAGTCGGTGTCGAACGTGGCGCCCGGTGAGGCGCCCGGCTGGCCGGGCCGGCCTTCGGCGCCGTGCTGGCCGGGCCGGCCCTCGGCGGCGGCAGGCATGGCCACCGCGAAGCCGTGGTTATGGCTGGTGATGTGCACCTGCCCGGTAGCCAGGTCCTTGACCGGCTGGTTCACCCCGCGGTGACCGAAGCGGAGCTTGTACGTGCCCAGGCCGAGCGCCCGGCCCAGGACCTGGCTGCCCAGGCAGATCCCGAAGACCGGGACGCCGCGCGCGAGCACTCCACGGACCGCCTCGACCGCGTAGCCAGCCGCAGCCGGGTCGCCCGGACCGTTTGAGAAAAAGACGCCATCGGGCCCGCACGCGAGGATGTCGGCGGTGCTGCTGGCCGCCGGGAGCACGGTGACCTGGCAGCCGCGCCGCGCCATGGCCAGCGGGGTGGCGGTCTTGATGCCCAGGTCCACGGCCGCGACCTGGTAGCGCACCGGCACGCCGTCCGGCGGGGACACGGTGTACGCGGCGTCCGTGGTCACCTCCCGGGCCAGGTCCGCGCCAGTCATCTGCGGGCTGGCCAGGACCCGCTCACGGAGCGCGCCCGCGTCCCCGGTGCCGGTGGCGATGCCGGCCCGCATCGCGCCGCGTTCGCGCAGGTGCCTGGTCAGCGCCCGGGTGCCGGTGATCGCGATGCCGGTGATGCCCTGGGCGCGCAGCTCGTCGGCCAGGCTCCGCTGCGACCGCCAGTTCGAGGCCATCCGGGCCGGCTCGCGGACCACGTACCCGCTGACCCAGATCCGCCGTGATTCGGGGTCTTCGTCGTTGATCCCGGTGTTGCCGATGTGCGGCGCGGTCATCGCCACGATCTGCCGGGCGTAGGACGGGTCGGTCAGCGTCTCCTGGTAGCCGGTCATGCCGGTGTTGAAAACCATCTCGCCGAACGTCTCGCCGTCCGCACCGAATCCGGTGCCGCGGAACGTGGTGCCGTCCTCCAGGACCAGGATCGCGGGGGCGCCCGGCCCGCCGGACCCCGCTATCAGGGACGGGGCCATCAGGCCAGCTTCCCGTCGAGCACGGTGGGTGTCCCGCGCAGGAACGTGGCCACCACCCGGCCCGGCAGCTCCATCCCCCCGAACGGGCTGTTCCGGCTCCGGGAGGCGTGCGCGCGGGGGTCCACCATGTCGCGGCCGGAGGCGTCGTAGAGCGTCAGGCTGGCCGGGAGCCCCGCGGCCAGCGCGCGTTCCGGGCCGGGCAGCCGGCCGATGCGGGCCGGCCGCCGGGACATCCGGTCGGCCACCCCGGCCCAGCCGAGCAGGCCCGTGTCGACCATGGCCTCCTGCACCACCCGCAGCGCGGTCTCCAGCCCGGTCATGCCGAACGCGGCCGTGTCCCACTCGGTTTCCTTGTCCTCCACCGGATGCGGCGCATGGTCGGTAGCCACGCAGTCGATGGTGCCGTCGGCCAGGCCCTCGCGCAGCGCGGCCACGTCCGCCGCGGTGCGCAGCGGCGGGTTGACCTTGTAGACCGGGTCGTAGTCGGCCGCCAGGGAGTCGGTCAGCAGCAGGTGGTGCGGGGTGACCTCGGCGGTCACCCGCCAGCCCTTGCCCTTGGCCCAGCGGATGATCTCCACCGACCCGGCCGTGGACACGTGGCAGACGTGCAGCGCCGAGCCGACGTGCGCGGTGAGCAGGCAGTCGCGGGCGATGACAGCCTCCTCGGCCACGGCCGGCCAGCCGGTCAGGCCGAGCCGCCCGGACATCTCCCCCTCGTTGAGCTGCGCGCCCTCAGTGAGCCGGGGCTCCTGCGCGTGCTGCGCGATGACCCCGTCAAAGGCCTTCACGTACTCCAGCGCGCGGCGCATCAGCACCGCGTCAGACACGCAGCGCCCGTCGTCGGAGAACACCCGGACCCGCGCGGCGGAGTCGGCCATCGCGCCGAGTTCGGCCAGCCG
>JAOPYP010000032.1 GCA_025964635.1 Actinomycetes bacterium
GATCGTCCGGGTCCACGGGCGACGAGGTCCGCGCACGGACGACGTCGACGGCGAGGTTATGGGTGATGGTCCTCAGCCAGGCACGGACGGAGCCGCGCCGCGCGTCAAACACCTGGGCGTGCCGCCAGGCCTGCTCAAAGGCCTGCTGGGCCACGTCCTCCGCTGTCGTGGTGTCGCCGACCACGGCCATCGCTACGCCGAAGACGAGTCCCTGGAAGCGGCGCACGAACACGAGCGATAGCTCAGCATCGCCGGCGCCCAGGCCCGCGAGCAGCGTCTCGTCTGGTAGCTGGTCAGTCGGGGTTCCCACTATCCGCACACACTACATACGGGTGATGGCCGGAAAGAGATTGGACTGCGGCGCAGGAACTGGGGAAATTCTTCCGCCGCGATCCCCGGGCAGCCGTCCAGGCCAGCGGGACAGGGGTCCCGCTGGCCTGGACGGGCCTGCCGTGGGGCGCTAGCGCCGTACGGGCCGGGATCCCGGGCGGGCGGCCAGGAGGATGACGGATGCGGCGGCGAGCACGGCCGCACCGGCGAACTCCACCACCAGTGAGCTCATGGCGTAGGGGACGGCCAGGCTTTCCTGGAAGCCGAACAGGCCGACGCCGGCACTGAGCAGCAGCCCGGCGGCCGTGGCGGCCATCATCACAGCCCCGGCAGCCATGAGGACCACGCGGCGGAAGACGGCTGTCACCACGGCCAGCGCGATGCCGCCGATGCCCTGGATCAGGAACAGCGGCCCGATCACGGAGATGCTCCGGTAGCCGTCAGACCACAGCTGAAGGTGGATCACGCCGGACCACACCATCAGGGCGGCCCCGACGACGGCCAGGACGCTGACCGCCCAGCGTGCGCTTGGTGACTTCATCGTGGCTGGCCCCCGGGCCAGCAGCTGGGCTGCCCGGGCCGGGACGCTGTCCCTGCGGGCGGAGTCGTGATCCCGGAGCATGGTGCTCGTGTGACTGGAGTTCATCGGTCTGTCTCCTTAGGAGTAGTGGTTCCGGCTGGCGAGGCGTCGCCGCCGGCCGTTCTCGTGTCAGGTTGCGGAATGCTGGATGGTGACCCAGAGGCCGTAGAGGGCGAACGCGGTGGCGACCACCGTCAGCGCCCAGGCGGGCAGACGGCGGTCGTGCTGCCGCGCGGCGAACCGGGGGTAGACCGCGAAGACGATCAGCTGGCTGAGCCACAGCGCGATCAGCGACGGCCTGATCAGGAAGCTGTAGATCCGGGCCGGGTTGATGAGCGTGACCGGTGCGGACAGGACCAGGGCGGCGCCGAGGGCGATGATGACCGGGCGCAGGCGCCAGGAGGTGACGGTGCTGATGAGCCGGCTCAGGGCGAAGTACTCGGCGAGCATGACCCCGGCGACGCTGACGGCTACCCCGAGCCCGACCGCGACGGCGAACCCGTGCCCGGCGAAGCGCTCAGCCACTGCCATCCCCGGGATGGGGGCCCGGGTGAACGCCGGTGCGGCGGCCAGCGGGGCGACGGCGGCCGTGACGACCACGGCGGTCACCAGCCAGGCGGCGGTCAGGCCGCGCCGGATCGTCCGGGCGGGGCGGGCCAGCTCGCCGCCGAGGAACAGCGGCAGGCTGCCGCAGATGTACAGCAGCGACGTCTGGCCTGCTGCGCTGGCCAGGGACCCGGCGGGCGCAGAGGCCGTGAAGCTGCTCACCGGGACGGGCAGGTGGGCCAGGGTCACACCGTCCAGGGCGGCGGCGATGACGATCTGGCCGGCCGCCAGCGCACCGGTGACCAGCAGCGCGGCGCGCCGCCCGGCGATCATCACGCCCGCCAGCGCCACCGGGATGGCGATCTCCAGAACCGGCTGGTAGTGCCGCTCGGCGGGCAGGACGGCGGGCAGCGTGTCGTAGACGATCTGCGCCGTGGTGTACAGCAGGTACAGCAGATAGCTGACGATCCACAGCCCGGCCTGGACCAGGGCCACCCGCCGCCCGGCCGCCGCCTCGACAAAGGAATACAGCCCACCCGGACCGTTGACCCGCTTCGCGTAGCGAAGCCAGATGACCAGCGGGACAGCAAACAGGGCCACCGCGCCGGCCATGGCCAGTCCCGCCCCGGCGCTGGCCCCGCCCAGACCGGCCGGCGCATACAGCGCGGCCAGGGCCAGCGGGCCGCCGAACGACGTCACGGCGAGGCCGGTGAAGGCCCATCCGCTGGCCGGCCGCCCCGGGGAGCGGGACGGCCGGCCAGCATCTGTGGCCGCGAAGCGGGTCAGGAACGTGGACACGGGAGGAGTCAGCCCCAGCTGCCACCGGCACTGGAGCCACCAGTGCTGGAGCCACCGGACGAGGCCGGCGCCGTCGAGGAGGAGCTGCCCGCGCCGGCTGCCGAATCGGCAGCCGTGATCTTCGTCCCGGCCGGGGCGATCAGCCACCACTTCGCGCCGAAGCTATTGCTACCCTGCCCGTTGGTCTGGCCCGAGCCGGAGTCGCCGGCGAAGTAGTACAGCGGGTGACCGAGGTAGGTCACCTGCTTGCTCCCGTCCGACCGGGTGATCGTGCCCAGGTCAGCGGCCTTCGCACCGTTGGCTGCGGTCACGTGGCCCTTGGTCGTCACCGGAGGCCACGCCCCGGCGCACGCCCCCGAGCAGGTGGACTTGTTCATGCCGTCCGCGGCCCACAGATACACGGCACGTCCGGACGAATTGGTCAGGAACGCTCCCGCCGAACCAGCGTGAGACTCGATCACCGTCGCCGTGGTTGACCCACTGCTCGCCGGCGCCCCGGCGGCTGTTGACCCGCCGCCCGTTGACCCGGCCGCGGTGCCGCACGCCTCGGCCAGCAGCCCTGCGGCCACCGGAACACCCAGCTTCACCGGCATCGGCAGCCGTCCCAGCAGGGACATACTCATCTTGATCATCTCCTGTTCCGGGCGGTGGACGCTCGTGCGTCAAGTGCCGCCCCTTCATCACTTGCTTGCTGGGACCAAGTACGGGCGGCACGCCTGGAGAGATTGGACGGTCAGGGTGAGGTGCGTCACTCACGCTCCGTGCCACAGGCTTGCCCGCGCGCTGCCGCAGCTTCGATGACGTTCCGAGCCCCTGGAGGCGGAAGCCAGGTCATGGTGTGGGCGAGCCTGTCCCGTGCGGTTTGCCCGGGCGGCGGCGCTCGTGCGGGACTGCCCGGTCGGCCTCGCGGGTTCGAGTACAGTTCAATAAACTACATAATTGGTTTCCGGTAAGCATTACCTATCGTCGTCATGGGCCCGCTTGAGTTGGATGACCGGTCCGAAGAAACAT
>JAOPYP010000034.1 GCA_025964635.1 Actinomycetes bacterium
CGCTCACCACCGGGCAGGCTGAGGTCCACGGCCGCACTTCGTTTTCTGCCTGGCTGGAAGCGGGAGCGGGCGCGGCCGTGACGGCGCGGGGCGGACCGGAGCCCCGGTGACCGGGCGGGACGCGGAGCGCGGGGCAGAGGAGCTGGCGCAGGCGTTCGAGGCGCGGCGGCCGCGGCTGCTCCGGGTGGCCTACGCGACGACCGGCTCGCTGGCCGAGGCCGAGGACTGCGTGCAGGAGGCCTGGCTGCGGTTGTTGCGCGTCCCGGACCCCGAGTCGATCCGGGACCTCGGAGCCTGGCTGACCACCACGGTCAGCAGGCTGGCGCTGGACGCGCTGGGCAGTGCCCGGGCCCGGCGGGAGCGCTACGTCGGCCCGTGGCTGCCCGAGCCGCTGGTCGAGGACCTGAAGGCCACCGACCCGGCGGACCGGGTCACGCTGGATGAGTCGGTGAGCATGGCCCTGCTCGTCGTGCTGGAGCGGCTGTCACCCGCGGAGCGGACGTCGTTCCTGCTGCACGACGTGTTCGGGATGTCGTTCACTGAGGTCGCCGGCGTCGTCGGCCGGTCTCCCGCGGCCGTGCGCCAGCTCGCGTCCCGGGCCCGGCAGCACGTGGACGGCGGCCGCCCGCGGTTCCCGCCCACCGCGGCGCAGCAGGAGGAGCTGGTCACCGCGTTCGCCGCGGCCTGTGCCGAGGGCGATCTCGAAGGCCTGGTCACGCTGCTCGATCCCGGCGTGGTGTGGCGCGCCGACGGCGGCGGGAAGGTCATCGCGGCGCTCCCGGTCGGGCACGGCGCGGACGAGGTGGCGCGCTGGCTGCTCGCGTTCATGCGGCGCCCGCCCACCCTGGTCCGGCTGGCCAGCGTCAACGGCGGCCCCGGCCTGGTCGTGCGGGACGGCGGCGGGGTGCTGACCGTCGTCGCGTTCACCATCGACGCAGGCCGGATCACCGCCCTGGACGTCGTCCGCAACCCGGACAAGCTGACCGCCGTCCGTGAGGCGGGCGATTAGCGGCGGGAACGGTAGAGGACCTGGAGAGCGGTGAACTCCTCCAGCCCCCACGGGCCGTTCTCCACCCCCATGCCGCTCCATTTCATCCCGCCGAAGGGCATGTACGGCTGCAGCGTGAGGTGGTCGTTCACGAACGCGGTGCCGCACTCCAGCCGGGCGGCGACCGCGGCGGCCCGGTCCGGGTCGGCGCTCCAGACCGAGCCGGACAGGCCGTAGCGGGTGTCGTTGGCCCGGGCCACCGCGTCGTCGAGGTCCCGGTAGGGGATCACCGGTACGGCCGGGCCGAACTGCTCCTCGTCCACAATCGGGGTTCCCTCGGCCACGCCGGTCAGGATGGTGGGCGCGAAGAAGTACCCATCCCGGTCCAGCGGGTGTCCGCCCGCCGCGGCCGTCGCGCCGCGGGCCAGAGCGTCGGCGACCAGCCCCTGGACCCGGTCGAACTGGGGCTGGTTCTGGATCGGGCCGAGCTGGACGCCCGTCTCGGTGCCGGGCCCGACCCGCGTGCGGCGGGCCCGCTGGGCGAGCGCGTCGACCACGTCGCCGCGCAGTTTCTCAGGGACATAGATCCGCTTGATGCCCGCGCAGATCTGGCCGTTGTTGATGAACGCGCCCCAGAACAGGCCCCGTTCGACGGTCGCGGGGTCGGCGTCGTCGAGCACGATCGCCGCGTCGTTGCCGCCCAGCTCGAGGGTGAAGCGCTTGAGGTCGGGGGCGGCGGCCGCGGCGACCGCCTTGCCGGTCGCCACTGACCCGGTGAAGCTGATCTTGGCCACCGCCGGGTGGGACGTCATCCAGGCCCCGAGGTCGTCACCGCCGCTGACCACGCTGAGCACGCCGGGCGGCAGCACCCCGGCCAGGATGCCGCCCAGGGCCAGGGTGGCCAGCGGGGTGAACGGCGAGGGCTTCAGCACCACCGTGTTGCCAGCCAGCAGCGCGGGCCCCAGCTTCCACCCGGCCAGCAGCAGCGGGTAGTTCCACGGCGTGATCGCGGCGACCACGCCGAGCGGGCGGTGCACCAGCTCCGCGTGGCCGCGCTCGTCGTCCTGGAGCACGGTGCGGGGCAGCTCCAGCCCGGCCGAGTACTCCAGCCAGCGGGCCATCTCGGCTACCTCGAACGCGGCCGCCTTAAGCGGCTTGCCCTGCTCGGCGGTGAGGATCGCGGCCAGGTCGTCCGCGGCGGCCAGGGCCGCCGCGGCGGCGGCCCGCAGCGCGGCCCGCCTCGCATCCTCGTCGGCCCGCCAGGTATCCGCTGCCGCCTGCGCCGCCCGCATGGCCCCATCGAGCTGATCCCGGGAGCAGTCCGGAGCGCGGGCGAACACCTGGCCGGTGGCCGGGTTGATCACCCCGAAGGTGCCCGGGCCGGTCACCGGCTCACCGCCGATCGTCATCGCCGGGCTGGCCGTCACGAGATCTGTCACGTCATCACCACCACAGCGCGGGCGCCCTTTTCGGTGGCGCAGTACTCGACGGCCTCGTTCACCTGGGCGAACGCGAACGTCTCGGTGACCATCTCGTCCAGCTTGAGCAGCCCGGACTGGTACAGGCTGACCAGCCGGGGCACGTCGCGCCGGACGTCGGAGGATCCGTAGAGGGAGCCGCGGATGACCTTCTCGGTCATGACCACCCCGGAGAAGGCGGGGAGCGAGACCGTGACGTCGTCGCCGGCCGCGCCCACCAGCACGATCTGGCCGCCGCGGCGGGTCATCCGGATCGCGTCACGCACGGTCTGCTGGCGGCCGGCGACCTCGAGCACGTGGTCCGCGCCGCGGCCGCCGGTCAGCGCCCGGACCTGCTTCGCGACCGTGTCCGACGGCTGGAGGGTGTGCGTGGCGCCGAGCCGGGCCGCCATGGCCAGCCGTTCCTCGTGCAGGTCAATCGCTATGATCAGGCCGGCGCCGGCGATCCGCGCGCCCTGCACGGCGCTCAGCCCGACGCCGCCGCAGCCCAGCACGGCCACAGTGTCGCCGACGCGGATCCCCGCGGTATTGACCGCCGCCCCGAACCCGGTCAGCACGCCGCAGCCGATCAGCGCGGCCGAGGCCAGCGGGATCGTGTCCGGGATCTTCACGG
>JAOPYP010000375.1 GCA_025964635.1 Actinomycetes bacterium
AGGCCAGGCCTGGTCCTGCCCTCATCCCGGCATAGGTGCCGTGTAGTGCTGGGCGTAACCGCAGGCTCCTCTGCGCGGCCCGCGAGGGTGTTCGCTACCGTTCAGGCATGACGATCGTGCCCGACACCAAGGACTGGACCTGGGTACTGCAGCGCCCCTGCCCGGAGTGCGGCCTGGATGCGCGGAGTTGTGCCCGCGATGCGGTCGCCGGGATGATCCGCTCCAATGCTTCGGCGTGGCACGATGCTCTGGCACAGCCCGCTGGCGCCCGGCACCGTCCAGCGCCCGGCAAATGGTCAGCCCTGGAGTACGGCTGCCATGTCCGGGACGTCCTGCGGCTCTATGACCAGCGGCTGGGGCTGATGCTCACCCAGGAAGGGCCGCGGTACCCCAACTGGGATCAGGATGCGACGGCGGTTGCCGACCGCTACGACGAGCAGGATCCTGCCACGGTAGCGGCCGAGCTGGCTCAGGCTGCCGAGACGATCGCGGCACGCTTCGACGCGCTTTCCCCCAGGCAATGGCAGCGCACCGGCAGCCGCAGCGACGGCGCCCATTTCACGGTTGAATCGTTTGCGCGCTACTTCGTCCACGACCCGGTCCATCACCTCTACGACATCACCGGCGCTCAGTACGCTGACCGGGCCCGACCAGCCACCTGACGGATACGCCCATGCGGTGGCGGACGGTCATGGGAGCCGCTGCGGCGATCAGCCCAGCCCGCGCCCGCCGTCAACGACGATGCGCTGGCCGGTGATGAAGCCGGCTCCCGGCGAGGCGAGGAAGCTCACGGCGTGGGCGATGTCCTCGGGGGTTCCCATCCGCCCAGCAGGCACGGACGCGAGGTAGGCATTCCTGGTCTCGGCCGTGACGCCTGCGTGGCGCTCGACAGGGATAAAACCCGGCGCGACCGCGTTGACAGTGATCCCGAGGGGGGCGAGTTCGGGGGCCCAGCTGCGGGTAAGGCCGATCTGCGCGCTTTTCGCGGTGGCATAGGCGGACCGGCCCGGCGGCGGCCGGTCTGCGACTTCGGAGTCGATCTGGATGATCCGCCCGGATCGCCTCGACCGCATCCCCGGAAGGACCGCGCGCCCCAGCAGCACCGGGCTCTTGACGAAGAAGGCGAGCTGGCCGAGGTGGTCCTCCCACGTCACCTCCGCCAGCGGGGCTTCGGGCTGAGGGCCGGTCGCGTTCAGCACCAGCACCTCAACCACGCCGAGGCTGGCGGAAATCGCCGCGACAAGCCCGGCGACTTCCTGCTCGTCGGTGACATTGGCGGCAAAGGCGGCCGCAGTCCCGCCATCGGCGGCGATACTGCGGGCGACCTCGTGTAGCTGTGCGTCCCCGGTCCGGCCATTCACCGCGACAGCCAAGCCATCACCGGCGAGGCGCCGCGCGATGGCCGCGCCCAGCCCGCGGGAACTGCCTGTCACCAGGGCGACGCGCTTCTGATCCCCGCTCATGCATCCGATCATCCCGTCCAGCCCCCGCAGCCGCCAGGCATAGTCGCCCGGACGTCAATGAGCCTGGTGCCGTGCCAGTCGGCAGCTCGTGGCGACCTCGGCATAGCTGACCATGAATCGCTCTGCGTCTGCAGCATCCACACCGGTCCCGGGTACCGCCACGTAGTAGCCATAGCCGTCCTCAAGAGCGACGAGATTCCTCGCGATGATCCTCGCTGGCGCAGAGAGGGTGAACGTCCCGGCTGCCTCTCCCGCCACCAGGATCGAGTGATAGATGGCGACCTGGCGTTCGAAGTAGGCGCGGCTCTGCGCACCGTAAGCCGGGTTGGTCATGCCCTGGCTGTCGAACTGGTACAGCAGCCGCACGAGCTCGTCATCGGGGCCGGTTGGCAGGCCGGCCCGGATAGCGGCTACCAGGCGCTCCCTCGGATCCTCGATCGAGTCCACCAGGTCCTCGCGCTGGGAGCAGAACCGCTCGGCCGCCCGCTGGTGCGTCTCGACCAGGAGTTTGTCGATCTGGTCGTAGTAGTACAGCACGGCGGCCGAGGTGATCCCGGCTTCCTCGGCAACGTCGCGCAGCCTGACCGCCGCCAGCCCGCGCCGCAGCACGGCGCGTGCGGTGGCGGCGATCAGCTCCTCGCGGCGCCGCTTCTGATCCCTCGGTCTGGCCACGTGCCAATTATTTCATGAGCTGTTCAGTGTGGGGCCGGTGATGAGTGACCAGTCTTGACACGCGGCTAGCTCCGGTATTTAAATCCTTGTTTAACGAATCTTTGACGCCTGGGAGCGGGTTGTGACGGACATCGACGCGGCAGCAGCCTCACCGGCCGGCAAAGGGCTGAGGAACTCAGCCATCGGGCTGCTGTCCAGCACGATCATCGGCCTGGCGGCGACTGCCCCTGCCTACAGCATCACCGCGACACTCGGCTTCGTCGTGATCGCCGTCGGGCTGCATGCCCCGGCCGTCATGTTCCTGGCCTTCTTCCCGATGGCGGCGATCGCGGTCGGATACGCCCAGCTCAACCGGGCCGATCCGGACTGCGGGACGGTATTCACCTGGGCCGCCCGGGCGATCGGACCACGCACGGGCTGGATCGGCGGGTGGGTCGCCACCCTGGCCGCTGTCATCGCGATGGCGTACCTGGCAGGCATTGCCGGGTCGTACCTGTTCCTGCTCTTCGGGGCCGACGGCGTCGCAGCGGGACACACGTGGACGACGGTTGCCGGGGTCGCGCTCGTGCTGGTGATGACCTACATCTGCTACCGGGGGATCCGGATCTCGGCCAGGCTGCAATACCTGCTCTTCGGCATCGAGGCGACCCTGCTCGTGACCTTCTCGGTCGTGGCACTGGTCAAGGTCTATACCGGGCACGCGCCGGCCGGGCACCTCCATCCAGCACTGACCTGGTTCAGCCCCTTCGGCAGCGGTGGCATGCAGGCATTCACCACCGGGCTGCTTCTCGCGCTGTTCATCTACTGGGGCTGGGACAGTGCGGTCAGCGTCAACGAAGAAACGTCCGACCGGCGGCACAATCCCGGGCGGGCGGCGATCTTGTCGACTGTGGTGCTGCTTGGCCTCTACATGCTCGTCACGGTCGCCGCCCAGGCCTACGGGGGCGTAGGGACGAAGGGGCTGGGCCTGGCCAACCTCGCGACAGCGCCGGACGTGCTGGCCCACGTAGGCCAGTCGGTGCTGGGCGGCACGCTCAACAAGCTGCTGATCCTGGCGACGCTCAGCTCGGCGATCGGGGCCCTGCAGACGGGCATCCTGCCCACGGCCCGGACCACGCTGGCCATGGCCACGTACGGGGCGCTGCCAGCATCGTTCGCCAGGATGGACCGCAGGTTCGCCACTCCTTCGGTGTCGACCCTGACGATCGGCGGCCTTACCGCCCTGATCTTCGCCGTGCTGACGTATGTGAGCCAGGGCCGGATCCAGGCGGACAGCATCCTGTCGATCGGCCTGCTGATCGCGTTCTACTACGGGATGGTCGGCTACACGTGTGCCTGGAATTTCCGCAAACAGCTGCGCTCGGGTGGCCGCGCACTCCTGGTCGAGGGACTCATCCCGCTCTTTGGCGCACTGGTCCTCACCTATGCCTTCGTCGAGAGCGCGATCCAGATGTGGAAGCCGAGCTACGGGTATACGAGCTTCCACGGGATTGGCGGCGTATTCGTCCTCGGCATCGGGACCATCGTGGCCGGAATGGCGGTCATGCTGGCCTACCGGATTGCGCGGCCGCAGTTCTTCCTGGCCGGCCGCGCCCTGCCGCAAGCCCCCGAGCTGGCCGAGCTGGCCCGGAACTGAGCATGCGCCCTCTTGTGGTAGCGGCCATGCAGATAGCTCCCCGGCCCGGCGACGTGGACGGCACCTGGAAACGGTTCAGCGAGCAGGTCCGCGGGATCCACCGGACTTTTCCGCATGTGCAGTTCGTGGTTGCTCCGGAACTCCACCTGTCGGCGGTCGATCAGTTGCTTGACGAGCAGCCCGGCGACCCCGAGTCATCAGCGGGCAAGATCCCCGGCCCGCTGACCGAGGCGCTCGGCCGGCTAGCCGCCGAGACCGGCCTGTGGATCTGCCCGGGATCGGTGTACGAGCAGGCCGGAGGGAAGATATATAACACCGCGGTCGTCGTGGCCCCGTCCGGCGAGCTCGTCGCCAAGTACCGCAAATGCTTCCCCTGGCAGCCATACGAGACATCCGCAGCCGGTACGGAATTCGTGGTCTTCGACTTGCCAGGGGTGGCGCGGATCGGCCTGGCCATCTGCTACGACGGCTCGTTCCCCGAATCCTTCCGGCAGCTCGCCTGGATGGGCGCGGAGGTGGTGCTGCATCCCACCCTCACCCCCACCCGGGACCGGGACCTGGAACTGGTGGTTGCCCGGGCCAACGCCATCTTCAACCAGATCTACGTGGTGAACGTCAACGCCGCCGGTCCGCATGGCCTCGGTCAAAGCCTGATCGTCGATCCCGAGGGCCTGGTCAGGCAGCAGGCCGGCCCCAACGAGGAAATCCTGATCGACGTTCTGGACCTCGACGCTGTAACCAGGGTGCGCCGGTTTGGCACCTACGGCCTGAACCGGACCTGGGACCAGATGGACAGCCACGGGCCTGCCCTGAACCTGCCAATGTACGGCGGGCGCTACCAGCGGCGCCCAGGCGCCGGCTGAGCACGATCGAGCACCGCCCAAGTGCGGAGCAGGCCGGCAGGCCCGAATAACGCCCTGTACCGGCATGTGGCGGTAGGACCAGACTGCCCCATCGCCTGCCCGGAGGCCCATGCCTTGTCGCGCTCCTACTCGAGGGCATCACCACCAAGATCGTTGCCGAGCGTGATACCCGGGCGCATGCGAGCCGGTGATCTCCTGCCCTAGGACGTCCAGTGCGCCAGCAACCCCGACCGCGGCGAGGGTTGCCCCTGATGCCATCCGGGGTGCAGACCAGGGTGTGAATGGGGGCTGATCCTGATCGACCGGGGGGTCTGCCGGCGGCAGTGTTGAAGCATGGACACAACCACTGCAGGCACCGGGTCCGCCACTACCACTGACCAGCCCGCGGCCCGCCACCTGCGCCGGTCTGCCGACGACAGGATGCTGGCCGGCGTGGCCGGCGGCATAGCCCGTTACCTGGACGCGGACGTCATGCTCGTTCGTGTCACTATCGCCGCGCTAGCCCTGCTCAGCGGTGCCGCCGTGGCCCTCTACATCGCCGCCTGGCTGCTGATCCCCGAGGACGGCGAAGACCAGGCGGTCGCCGTGGCCTGGATCGCCAGCCGCCAGAACCGCTCCCGCTGAATCCTGACCGCCAACCAGCCTGACCTGAACGGAGACTGATCACCATGCCCCGGATACTCGCCCTCGTCCTGATCGCTATCGTGGCCCTGACCGTCCTCAGCTTCACCACGCATATCCTGTTCTCCCCCTGGCTGCTGGTGGCCATCGGCATCCTGGTCTGGATCAAGTTCCGCCCGCGCCGCTCCCGCCAGTAGTCCCGGTGCCCGGCAACCCCAGATGTGCGTGTCTAACGCAAGGATCGCCGCAAGGGCTGTTCTCGTCATGGCACGTTCGGCTCGGGGTGCTCGTCGAGGAAACGCGTGGCCGCGTCGTGGCCGACGAGCGAGTTTCCGGCGAGCCACTCCACCGCCCGGCGGCGGGCCCGGACGTCGCGGTAGGCGTGCCACGCCGGTAGCAGGTGCGGATATTCCTCGTGCAGTTCGGCTTTGAACCGGCGGAAAGCGCCCTTGCCCTGGATAGCCCGCGCCAGTCTCCGCCCGGCCTGATCGTCGCTGACCTGCCCGGCGAAGTCGGCCATGTCCTGGTACCAGATGTAGGACGGCAGGGGATCGATGCAGATCAGGTCCAGTTCGTCGAGGTCAACGGGGGTGTGGCCGTCGATTCCGGTGTCGGAGGTCCAGAACACGACTTCCCCGGTCTCGGGGTTGATCAGCCACCGGTGCTCGTAGTCGGTCTGGTCCGCCAGCGCGGTGGCGATCTCCTCCAGGTCAAGGCTGCTCAGATCAAGCACAAGACCACCGTAATCCTCTGCACAGACCCGGTCAGTGGCTATGAGCCATGAGCGGGCGTTGAGACGCACGCACGG
>JAOPYP010000062.1 GCA_025964635.1 Actinomycetes bacterium
GCAGCGCCCTGACGCTACGCCTCGTGCTGGCCAGCTTCGGCCTGGTCACCTGCGGTCTCGGCGCGGCCGCGTTCCTGATCGTCACGAACGCGCCGGCGCTCGCCGGGATCCTCGCCTTCCTGGCCGCCGTGGCGATGGCCGACATCGTCGTGGTCGCGCGGCGCAAGCTGCGCGGCGAGCCGGGCTGACCGCCGGTCACGGACCGGTACACCCTCCGGCCTAGGTCACGTCGCGGCGGCGGTTCGGGCCTGGGGGTTGACGCCTCTGCCCAGATAAGCGACCCTAAACGGCTATTCAGGTGGTTTCTCCAGCGCGTCGACGGGGCGGTTCCCGGGGCGTCTCCAGGAACGAGGGTGGGCGATGGAAAGCCATGGTCAGCTGCCCGGGAAAGACGGGCGGTGCTGGACGACGCTGCGCCCGCGCCGGGGAAACCCGCGCGGGCGTCGCCAGATCACCGGGCTGATCGCGGCGGCGGCCGTCGTCATGCTGGCTGCGGCGGCGTGCGGCGGCAGCAGCAGCTCCGGAAGCTCCGTTAAGCAAGGCGGCGTCTTCCGGCTGGGCAGCAACTCCAGTATCGACTCGCTGAACCCGTTCGTCGCGTTCCAGGCTGATGCCTATGTGACGTTCGAGTACATCTATCCCATGCTGGTCCAGTACAACCCCCAGCTCCAGTTCGTGCCGGACTTCGCGCGCAGCTGGACCCAGAGCTCGGGCGGGAAGGTGTGGACCTTCCACACCCAGCCGGGGGCCAAATGGTCCGACGGCAAGCCGCTGACCGCCGCCGACGCCGCCTGGACCTACAGCACCATCCTGAAGTACCAGAACGGCGCCACCGCCAACTCGGCCGGCTACGTCGCGCACCTGAAGAGCGCCACCGCGCCGGACGCCACCACCCTGGTGCTGACCTACAAACGGCCGGTGGCGAACGTGCTGTCCCAGATGCAGCAAACGCCGATCCTGCCCGAGCACATCTGGGCCAAGTACGCCACCGGCAACGGCAAGGCGCTGACCCGGTTCCAGAACAACGCGCCGATCGTGTCCGGCGGGCCGTTCGTCCTGACCAAGTACACGCCCAAGCAGATCGTGCTGTTCAAGCGCAACCCGACGTTCTACGGCACCAAGCCGCACATCGACGGGCTCGGGCTGCAGTTCTTCCAGACCACCGACGCGATGATCACCGCGCTGAAGAGCCATCAGCTGGACGCGGTGGAGACCGTGACACCCACCTCGGTGACCACGCTCAAGGCCGCCCACTTCGTGGTGCCGTCCAGCCCGGGCGTCGTGTTCGACGACTTCATCATCAACGCCAACCCGCAGCAGGACGCCAGCCACAAGGAGCTGATGAACCCGCTGGTACGGCAGGCGTTCGACGCGGCCATCGACCGGCAGGCCATCGTGCATACCTCGCTGCTTGGCCACGGCCGGGCCGGGTCGTCCATCATCCCGCCCGCGACCGGCCACTGGTCCGACCCGGCGATCAAGCCGACCCCGTTCAGCCTGACCAGGGCCAACCATCTGCTGGACCAGGCCGGGTACAAGATGGGGTCGAACGGGGTGCGGATGGCCAACGGCCACCCGATGTCGTACACGGTGATCATGCCGGCCGACATCCAGAACACCTACGGCCAGCGGTCGTTCCAGACCATCCAGCCCGACTTCAAGAAGATCGGCGTGCAGCTCAATCTCAAGGTGCTGGACGCCTCCGCCGCCTACAACGCAATCACGGCCAATAACTACAAGAACTTCGAGCTCTCGATGTGGGACTGGTACCCGCTAAGCGACCCGGACTTCATGCTGTCCGTGCTGACCTGCGTGACGTGGAACACGTGGAACGACACCGGGTACTGCAGCAAGACCTACGACAGCCTGTACCAGGCGCAGAGCGCGGCGACCACCCCGGCCAAGCGGCAGCAGATCGTCAACCAGATGCAGCAGATGATCGCGAGCCAGCGGGTCTACCTGGTCCTCGACTACCCAGACACGATCGAGGCGCACTCGCCCGCGTGGACCGACCTGCCGCTGGTCGCCGGCATCTCGTGGAACTCGATGTCCAAGATCCCGTTCGAGAGCGTCCACCAGGCGGGCTGAGGCGGTGCGCAGCGCAGACTATCTGCTCAAACGCGGGTTCTTCGCGCTCGTCACCGTGTTCGTCGCGATCACGATCAACTTCTTCCTGTTCCGGGTGCTGCCCGGCAGCGCGGTGTCCGACCTGTCCCGGGTGCCCAAGGCCAGCCCACAGCTGAAGCACGCGCTGACCGCGGAGTTCGGCCTGGACAAGCCGAAATGGCAGCAGTACCTGATCTACCTGCGTGAGCTGTTCCACGGGAACATGGGCATCTCGTTCGTCAACCAGCAGCCGGTCAGTCACCTGCTGATCGCTGACCTGAAGAACACGATCCCGATGGTGACCGTGGGCACCGTGGCCGCCATCGTGGTCGGGGTGGCGACCGGCGTCTTGTCGGCCTGGCGGCGCGGGACGGTGCCGGATCACCTCAGCACGAACGGGGCGATCTTCTTCTACGCGTTCCCGACCCAGTGGCTCGGCCTGATGCTGCTGATCATCTTCGCCGGGACCCTGCCCGCGGCCGGCATGAGCGACCCGTTCCTGTTCAGCGCGGAGCCGTTCTGGCCACACCTGGTGGACATCGGCAAGCACATGATCCTGCCCGCCGCGACCCTCATGCTGACCGCGTACGGCAGCTACACGCTGGTGGTCCGGTCCTCCATGCTGGAAACGCTCGGCGAGGACTACGTGCTCACCGCCCGGGCCAAGGGGCTGCCCGACCGCCGGATCGTCCGGCGGCACGCGTTCCGCAACGCGCTCCTCCCGATGGTCACCCTGGTCGCGCTGGACCTGGGCTACATCGTCGGCGGGGCGCTGCTGATCGAGGTGATCTTCAGCTGGCCCGGCATCGGGCTGGCCATGTACGACGCCATCGGGCAGCGCGACTACCCGATGCTGCAGGGTGGCTTCCTGATCCTGACCCTGGCCGTGATCATCCTGAACTTCGCCGCCGACCTCATCTACTTCCGCCTGGACCCGAGGATCTCCCAGTGACCCTGCCCCTACAGGACCCGCAGCTTGCCGTCGATGCCGAGGGCCAGCCGTCGACCCGCAGTGGTTTCTTCCGCACCGTGCTCCGGGAGCGCAAGGCGGCCGTCGTCGGCCTGTCGATCATCGGCTTCTTCGTCGTGCTGTCGATCGTCGCGCCGTACATCTCGCCGTACAGCATCACCCAGCAGACCTGCGCGGTGTACGCGCCGCCGTCCGGCGTGCACTGGCTCGGCTGCGACGACGGCGGGATCGACATGCTCAGCTTGCTCATGCAGGGCGGCCGGATCTCGCTGGTGGTCGGGTTCGCGGCCACCCTGGTCGCGATGATCATCGGTGGCGGGGTCGGCATCCTGTCCGGGTACTTCAGCGGCTGGATCGACGTCGGGCTGATGCGCATCACCGACTACCTGCTGGTCATCCCGGACCTCGTGCTCATGATCGTCATCGCCGACGTCTGGGGGGCCAGCCTGTTCCACGTGATCATCGTGATCGGCATCCTGGAATGGACCTCGACTGCCCGGATCATCCGGGCCCAGGTCATGAGCGTGCGCGAGCGGGTGTACGTGAAACGCACCCGGGCGATGGGGGCCAGCAACGCGCGGATCATCTGGAAGCACATCCTGCCCCAGGTCGGCCCGCTGCTCATCGCCAACACCGTGCTCACCATCGCGATCGCGATCTACCTGGAGACCGCGCTCGCCTTCCTCGGCCTGGAGGACCCGACGGTCACCACCTGGGGCACGATCCTGGAGAACGCGTTCCAGCGGACCGCGATCTCCTCGGGTGCCTGGTGGGCCATCGTGCCCGCCGGGCTCGTCATCGCCGCCGTCATCGTGGGCTGCTTCCTGTTCGGCCAGGCGGTCGAGGACGCGCTGAACCCGCGGCTGAAGGCGGCCAATCTGTCGGTGCGCCGCTGGCGGCTGCGCCCGCTGGTCGGAAGGGGGCCGGACGCGATTTGAGCCTGCTCGAGGTCGAGGACCTGCACGTCTGGTTCGACCTGCCGCAGCGTTCCCACCACGGCGGCCAGGTCCACGCCGCGGCCGGGGTGAGCTTCGCCCTGGACGCGGGCGAGCGCTTCGGCCTGGTCGGCGAGTCCGGCTGCGGCAAGACCACCACCGTCCTGGCCCTGATGGGCCTGCTGCCGCCGAATGCACTGCTGGCGGGCGAGGTGCGGGTTGATGGCCGCAGCATCCTGGCCGGCGGGGAGGACTCGGTGCGCTCGCACCGCTGGACCGACATGGCCATGGTGTTCCAGGGCGCGATGAACGCGCTGAACCCGGTGAAGAAGATCGGCTGGCAGATCGCCGAGCCGATGGCCTTTCACGGCATCGCCCACGGCGCGGCCGCCCGGCGGCGGGCTGGGGAACTGCTGGAGATGGTGGGCATTCCCGCGGCCGCGGCCGAGCGGTACCCGCACGAGTTCTCCGGCGGCATGCGGCAGCGGGCGTCGATCGCGATGGCCCTGGCCTGCCAGCCGTAGATCTTGCTGGCTGATGAGCCGACCACGGCGCTGGACGTGTTGGTGCAGGCCCAGATCCTGGACCTGCTCACCCGGCTGTCGCGCGAGCTCGGCCTGGCCCTCGTGCTGGTCACCCACGACCTGCCGGTTGTGGCGCAGGTCTGCGATCGGGCCGCGGTCATGTACGCGGGCGAGATCGTGGAATCCGGGCCGATGGAGGAGCTCTACCATTCGCCTCGCCACCCCTACACCCGGCTGCTCTTCGCGGCCACGCCCGACCTGTACGGAGAGGACGAGGTGGTGTCCATCCCCGGCAGCCCGCCGCGGCTGGACCGGGAGCTGCCCGGCTGCCCGTTCCGGCCGCGCTGCGATTCCGCGTTCGCGCCCTGCGCGCACGAGCACCCGGCGCTGCGGCCGGTGGGGCCCGGTCACGAGGCCGCCTGCCATCTCACCCGCCAGCCTGCCGGGGAGCGCCATGAGTGAGACCCCGCTGCTGGAGGTGGACCGCCTGGTCACGCGGTATCCGGTCCGCCGCAGCCTGACCGGCCGGCTGGCCCGGGAGCCCCGGCTGTGGGTGCACGCGGTGGACGGAGTCAGCTTCTCCCTGGCTCGCGGCGAGATGCTGGCCCTGGTCGGCGAGTCGGGCTGCGGCAAGACCAGTACCGCGCAGACCATCCTGCGGATGGTGGACTCCACGTCGGGCAGCATCCGGCTGAACGGCACCGACCTCACCGGCCTGTCGGCGCAGCGGATGCGCCCGCTACGGCGCAAACTGCAGATGATCTACCAGGATCCGTACGAGTCCCTCGATCCGCGGTTCCGGGTCCAGGAAGCCGTGGCCGAGCCGATGCTGGTGCACGGCATCGGCGGTTCCCGTGCCGAGCGCCGGGACCTGGTCATCGACGCCCTGGAACGCGCCGGGCTGGCCCCGGCGGAGCAGTTCCTGGAGCGCTACCCGCATGAGCTGTCCGGCGGCCAGCGGCAGCGGGTCACGATCGCCGCGGCGCTGGTACTCGGCCCCGACCTGCTGCTCGCGGACGAGCCCGTCTCGATGCTGGACGTGTCGGTCCGGGCGGGCGTGCTGTCGCTGCTGGACGGGCTGCGCCGGGACGGCGACATGGGCATCCTCATGATCACCCACGACCTGTCCACGGCCGCGCACTTCGCCGACCGTATCGCGGTCATGTACCTGGGCCGGATCGTGGAACAGGGCCCGGCGCAGGACGTGGTGCGCAACCCGCAGCACCCCTACACCCGGGCGCTGCTGTCCGTGGTGCCCCACCGCGACCCCCGGAAGCGCAGCACGCCCCAGATCCTCCAGGGTGAGACGCCGAACCCCGTCGATGTGCCGCCCGGCTGCCGGTTCCACCCGCGCTGCCCCATCGCCGAGGCTGGGTGCAGTCGCGAGGACCCCGTCCTGCGCCCGCCCGCGGCCGTGGTGGCCGCCGGCCACGAGGCCGCGTGCCTCCTAGCCTGACACCGCAGGCCAATCAGCGTGATCGTGGTGCATCGAGCGCCGCCCGAGGAGCACAACGCACCACGATCATGGAAGGGGGCTGGGTGAGGCCGCGCCCTCCAGGGTGGCGACGGCCAGCCCGCCCAGCGCGGCGAGGTCGTAGCCGCCTTCCTGGACGAGCACGGCCGGGCCCAGCGCGGCGATCCGCTGCCCCGCGGCCCGGTACCCGGCCTCGGTGACCCGCAGCGGGCTCTCCGGATCAGCCA
>JAOPYP010000377.1 GCA_025964635.1 Actinomycetes bacterium
GGCGCCTTCGGCGATGTCCTCGCTGATGATCAGGCGCCGGATACGCTCGGCCAGATCGTCCGACAGCCGCGTCACGGCGAGCCGCTCAGTCCCGGGCAGCTCGACGGGATCCGGCCTGCGCCGCCGGGCCGGCGGTCGTCGGGACGGCTCGGCCACCGTGTCCTCCAGCTCGTCAGAGCGGTCCCGCCCGCCCCGCCACGAGTTGACAGTACTAGCTCCTGATATTGCCGGCATGGGCCAGCGTTCGTTCACGGCTGCGCGTGTTCTTGGGTGAGCCGCTGGGTGAAGACGTCCACGAGGTGGCACGCGAGCTCGGCACTGCCGCTCTGTCCGGCGCGGCTGGCGGACTCTAGCGCGCCGTCGCGGGTGAGGACTGCGAGGCCGTGAGCGAGCGCCCAGCTGATCATGGTGAGTTCGCCCGGGGCAGTGCAGGAGTCTTCGCGTGGTGCTTCGGCAGCAGCGACGGCCGCGTCGAGCACACCGACGGCGTCCTCCTCGGCATGCCTCAAGTCCGGATCCGCTGGATGCAGCTCACTGGGCCGGAACATCAGGTCGAACAACGCCGGGTTGGCCAGCGCAAACGTGATGTAGGCGTGTCCCATCGGGGCCAGCGCCGGCGGAACCTGACGCAGGGAGCCGGCGAGCTCGGCAAAGCCCTGGGCAGCAACGGCCGTCAGCAACGCGGCCCGGTCGCTGAAGTAATACTTCGGCGCGGCGTGCGACACGCCGGCGACGCCGCCTCGCTTGGCCATCTCGACCTGGACGACCTCGACAACGTCCGCGCGTTCGACACCAAGAAGGCCTACGCCACCAGCAACTTCGCCTCCGGCACCACCAGCAACTGGCGCTTCATCTACAGCACGCCACTGCGCCACGTCGCTTTGATCTCACCGGAGAAGGGCACCCGGACACTCCTCTGGCTGGTCAACGGAACGCCCGGCACCACCTGGACACCCGGCCTGTTCTATGCCAAGAACAAGCCCAAGACCCCCAACCCCCAAGCCGCGGACGATGCTCTCGCGGCGAGCCTGTGGAACCGCAGCGCCGGGCTGGCCGGGCTCCCCGCCACCACCTGAGAACGCGGCCGGGCACCGTCTGGTTTGACCGCGCTGAGTTCCGCCCGCTGCTTCAGCCATGAGGCTGGCCGGCTAGACAGCGCACAGGCTGGGTAGGTAACGCGGGGCAGTTGATCTGTTGCGACCGGCCCCCCAGGCACGGTGCGGCCGAGGAGCCCATGGCGACGAAGAAGATCACCATCGAAGAGGCAGTGACCAACGACGAGTTCGAGCATTTCGACGAGGCGTTCCTGCCGTCGATCAAACCCCGGTACGGCGACTACCTGAGTGCCCGCCTGCACCTCGACCACGTCGGGCGGCGGCTCGAGGACATGGATCGCGAGGGTATCGACGTGCAGGTGCTCTCGCTGACCTCGCCGGGAATCCAGAGCGTGGCCGACCCCAAGGCGGCGGCCATGTCGGCCCGGCGGGTGAACGACAGCCTGGCCGAGGTGGTGGCGGCCCATCCCGCCCGGTTCAGGGCCATGGGGGCCCTGCCCTGGATCAACCCCGAGGCGGCGGCCGACGAGCTGGAGCGGGCGGTGACCGAACTCGGCGCCGTCGGAGTGATGCTCAACGGCCACACCCATGGCGCCTACACCGACGAGGCCCGGTTCCGGCCGGTCTGGGAGCGGGCCGAGGCGCTCAACGTCCCCGTCTATCTCCACCCGATCCAGATCGCCGGCCAATGGGCCAACTGTGAGGGCTACCCCGAGCTCATCCAGGCGGCCTGGGGGTGGGCCTTCGAGACGGGAACGCACTTCTGGCGGCTGGTGCTCTCCGGTCTCTTCGACGCCTACCCCGGCCTGACGGTCATCCTCGGCCACATGGGCGAGTTCGTGCCGTTCAGCCTGTGGCGGTTCGACGACCGCTTCGCGTGGATCGCCCAGACCCGGAACCTGGACCACGAGCCTTCCTACTACGCCAGGCACAACATGATGGCCACGACGTCAGGGGTCTGCTCGGACGAGGCGCTGCTGTGCACCCAGGCCGCGCTGGGGACGGACCGGATCCTGTTCGCCGCCGACTACCCCTATCAGTTCCAGCAGCAGGCGGTGGACTGGATCGAGGCCGCCCCGATCAGCACAGCCGACCGGGAGGCAATCTGCCACGGCAACGCCGAGCGGATCTTCAAGATGGGCTGAACGGATGGGCCAGCGCCGCCGTCCTAGGCTGTGGGGCATGTCGGTATCCCCTGAATCCCACGCCCCCCAGACGTCTGGCCGTCCCGAGCTGGCCGCGGTCCGCGGCCCGGTGACCTGGTCACCGGCCGGCAGCTACGAGGACATCCGCCTGGAGGTCAGCGAGGACGGCATCGCCAAGGTGACGATCTGCCGCCCCGAGGTCCGCAACGCGTTCCGCCCGCAGACGCTGATCGAGATCTCCGATGCTCTCGTGATCGCCCGCGAAGACCCCCAGGTCGGGGTGATCATCCTGACCGGTGAGGGCCCGGACGCGTTCTGCTCCGGCGGGGACCAGCGGGTGCGGGGCGACACCGGCTACCTCACCGACCCCGGTCAGCCGGGCGCGGTCGGCCGGTTTCACGTCACCGATCTGCAGATCCAGATCCGCCGGCTGCCCAAGCCGGTGGTGGCCATGGTCGCCGGGTACGCCATCGGCGGCGGGCACGTGCTCCACCTGATCTGCGATCTGACCATCGCCGCGGACAACGCCCGGTTCGGCCAGGTGGGCCCCAAGGTCGGCTCGTTCGACGGCGGCTACGGCGCGGCCCTGCTGGCCGAGCTGGTCGGGTCCAAGAAGGCCAAGGAAATCTGGTTCCTGTGCTTCCAGTACGGCGCGCAGGAAGCGCTGGACATGGGCCTGGTCAACACCGTCGTGCCGCTCGCCGAGCTGGAGTCCGAGACGGTCGCCTGGTGCCGCCGGATGCTGCAGATGTCGCCGTTCGCGCTGCGCCTGATGAAGGCCAGTTTCCACGCCGCCGAGGACGGCATGGCCGGCATCCAGCAGCTGGCCCACGACGCGAACCTGCTCTTCTACGGCACCGAGGAGGCCCGTGAGGGCCGCGAGGCGTTCAAGGCCAAGCGCCGGCCCGAGTTCGAGCGCTTCCCCCGCCGCCCCTGACCGTCGGGCACCGTCGGCCTCAGAGCGCCGGCGACGGCCCGCCGCTGGCGCTCAACTGCTGGTCCCCGGCGGTCAGCCGGTCGCGCCAGCGCCTGATGTCGTCGGCCGACCCGCCGTGCCCGGTGACCCACCCCTGCGGGCCGCCCGGCCACCCTGTCAGCCGGTCGATCACGATCACGATCGCCTCGGCGGGGGCCCGGATCAGTTCCGAGTTCAGGTCGACGTCCACGGGCAGGCGCCGGCCGTGGCCCCGCAGGCGCTCCAGGAGCGGGGCCATGCGCGACCCGGTGGCCACGTAGTCCGCGATCACGGACTCCGGCTCCACGCCGGCCGCGAGCAGGAGGACCGCGATAGTCACGCCCGTCCGGTCCTTCCCCGCCGCGCAGTGCACGAGGACCGGGCCGCCGGAA